>JBBSBT010000078.1:0-9657 GCA_038250985.1 Bacteroidales bacterium | reverse complement strand
TACCTGAATATGCAACCATTCATTCGGCCGGTCTTGATTTGAGAGCTGATATGGAACAGTCGCTTATTTTGAAACCGCTCGAACGATCGCTGGTACCTACTGGTTTGTATATCGAACTGCCCGAAGGGTACGAAGCACAGATCCGACCTCGCAGCGGCCTGGCGGCAAAACATGGAATTTCGTTGGTTAACACTCCCGGAACTATAGATCCGGATTACCGCGGCGAAATAAAAGTGATACTTGTAAACCTTTCGGATGTGCCTTTCACACTCGAACCCGGCGAACGAATCGCACAGATGATAATTGCCCGTTTTGAACATATCAGCTGGAACGAGGTTGAATCACTTTCCGAAACAATCAGGGGAGAAGGCGGTTTCGGGCATACTGGGGTGAAGTAAGGACAGTGAGACTGGGGGACTGGGGGACAAGGAGATGGGGGACAAGAAACCGTCGAAAGTGAATAATGAATAACGAATAATGAATAACGAATAATGAATAACGAATAATGAATAGTGAAAAAAGAATAATTATGATTAACAATTGTATGACCACCGAATGACCAATGCATGACTACCGAATGACCATTGTATGACTACCGAATGACCATTGTATGACCTTTAAAAGTGAATAACGAATAGTGAATAACGAATAATCCTGATTAACAATTGTTTGACCACCGTATCACCACCGTATGACCATCGAATGACAACTAATGCCCGCTGACCACTAACGTTGAACCCGTAACTGCGAGGAGGAACGACGAAGCAGGAACGCGCAGCAATGAACGCTTAAACCACGACGGTACGGAGAGCACAGGGAAAAAATAAAATTTAGCACAATCAAACGGATGAAAAAAATAATCACAATCATACTTCTCGCAGCCATACTGTGGCCGGGAACCGGATTTTCGCAGAAACGCGAAAAGAGAAAGAAGCACAAATCAGTTGCAGAAACCGAAGTTGCCGGTAATACGGAAGAGGTAACCAACCTTTTTATCGATGCCACCACGGCGAAATTGGTTGGTGAAACAGCCAAAGCCATCGGGCTTTATGAATCGTGCCTGGCGAAAAATCCGAAACATGCTCCCTCCATGTATGAACTTGCCCAGTTGTTCTTCGATGCCGCTGATTATACTTCGGCAGCCCGGCTGGGAGAGCAGGCCGCAGAGCTGGAACCCGGGAATAAGTGGTATAAATTGTTATTGGTCGAAATATACGGAAAAGCAGGCAAGAAAAAAGAACTGTTGGAAATCTGTACCAAACTGGTAAAACAGGACCCGGGAAATGTAGATTACCTTTATGAGTTAGCCAATGCTTACCTGATGAATGAAGATGGAAGCAATGCAATTAATACCTATAATAAAATTGAAGCAATTCTTGGAGTTACCGAAGAGATTTCATTAAAGAAAGAACGTATTTACCTGATTCAGAAGAAAACCGACCAGTCTGTTGCTGAACTACAGAAACTGATTAAAGCATTTCCTGACCAGGAAACTCGGTATACTTCAATGATAGCCGAAATGTATATGAATGCAGGACAGCCCGACGTTGCTGCAGGATATTACCAGCAAATACTGGCTAAAGACCCGGAGAATCCGTATATACACATCTCACTGGCAGATTACTACAGAAAAAAAGGAGATACAAAGCGTTCATTCGACGAATTAAAACAAGGTTTTGCAAACCCGGCGCTGGACATTGACACCAAAATCCGGGTGCTCTTAGCTTATTTTACATCAAATGAAATGTATACTAAAAATAAGGCCGATGTTTTTGATCTTGCACAAATACTTGTAAAAACCCATCCCGACGATCCTAAAGCACATTCGATGTATGGTGATTTTCTGCTTGACGATAAAAAATATTCCGAAGCACGCGACGAATTCCGCAAAGTTATCTCTATGGACAGCAGTCGTTATGCTGTATGGGAAAGCCTGCTGAATGCCGATTTACAGTTAGCCGACTATACTGCACTAGAAGCTGAAAGCCGCCGGGCGATAGAATTATTTCCACTGTTACCGGTACCATACCTTTTTGAAGGAGTGGCTTTGCTCGAGGAAAAGCGATACGATGAAGCTGTCGAAAGGTTCAATGCCGGGGTAAAACTTGTAAGTGGCAATAATGTGCTCCTGGTTCAGTTTTACACATATCTTGGTGATACTTACAACCGATTGAAAAATAACCGTCAGTCGGATGAGAGCTATGAAAATGCATTAAAAATTGACCCGGAAAACAGCTATGTCCTTAATAATTATGCCTATTATTTGTCGTTAAGGGGCGAAAACCTGGAAAAAGCTGAAACCATGTCGGCAAAATCCGTTAAATTAGATGCCGGCAATGCTGCCAATATGGATACATATGGCTGGGTGCTTTATAAACTCGGCCGGTATGATGAAGCCGCCGAATGGGTTGAAAAAGCTATAGCGGCAACACCCTCACCGGATACCGATCTGCTTGAACATCTTGGCGATATATACTTCAAACAAGGAAAAATTGAAAAAGCGATGCATAACTGGGTTAAAGCACTTGAAATTGGAAAAGGATCTGAATTTTTGGAGAAAAAGATAAAAGACAAGAAACTTTATGAATAGATATACCCGCCTGGTTGCGCTACTTTTATTTGCAGGTTTTACGGCAGCCGGAATTTCATCATGCACAGGAGTCCGCAAAGCCGTCAGAGAGCCGATAAAAGAACAGGGCGCTGAATTCCTGATGAACAAGCTGAAAGAACATGAATTTAAGTTTAATCAGTTTTCGGCTAAGTTTAATGTCACTTACGAGGTCGATCGAAAAAAAACATCCGTTTCGGGCACCCTGCGTATCGAACGTGACAGTATCATCTGGATATCCATCACACCGGCACTTGGTATCGAAGCCGTTCGTTTTATGCTTACCCCCGATTCGATTATGTTTATAAACAGGTTGAGCAAAACCTATTTTAGTCATGATTTTGCCTATATAAATAATTTGATTAACAAAACACTGGATTATGATATGGCACAGTCGTTCCTGATAGGGAATGATTTTTCATTATATGAATCAAACTCATTTAAAGCATCTGTTGAAAACCATCAGTATAAACTAAATACTGTGAACCGGCGTAAACTTCGCAGGTATGTCCGTCGCAGCGATGACGATATAAGTATCCCCATCCAAAGCATTTGGCTTGATCCGGAGAGTTTTAAAGTCTCGAAGGTATTGCTGAAAGAGGCCGATCGTGATAGCCGTAATTTTTTAGCCAACTATTCTGAATTTGAAAATATTGACGAAGAATTGCTTCCCGGAAAACTGAATTTTGAGGTTGAGACTGAGGATAAAAAAATCAAGATTAAAATCACCTATTCGAAGATACAGATAAACCAGGAACAGACATACCCTTTCCGTATTCCGGAAAATTATACCGAATCAATAGAATTTCAACAAAATAAACAATGACAAGGCCTACCCGGAAAATTAATCGTTTTTATATGTTTTTGTGTTGCATTGTGGCAATATCCCTTATAGGATTTGTTACGGTTAACCTGTATGCGCAAAATGACAAAAAAAAGATGGAAAGCCGGAAAACGAAACTCGAAAAGGAAATTCTTGAAATGAACCGGCAACTGGAGCAAACCAAGATGAACAAATCGGCCAACCTCAACCAGCTGGTATTAATCAATAAAAAAATCGATAAACGGGAAGAATTAATTTCGGAAATTGAACAGGAAGTAGGCAATATCGACAACCAGGTAAAAAACCTGAACGATACCATTTACAGGATTACCATGAACCTGAGAAACCTTAAAGAAGAATACGCCAGGATTATTTATTCAACTTACCGCAACCGCAGCGCATACAACAGACTGATGTTCCTATTTTCGTCCCACAATTTCAACCAGGCCTATAAAAGACTCAAATACCTTCAGCAGTATACAGAATATCGAAAATCACAGGTGATATCGATCAATGAAACGCAAAACATTCTGGCTGCCAAGAAACTGGAATTTGAGAAACGCAAATCGTCGAAACTTATCCTGAAACACTCGCAGGAAGAAGAGCGCAATTCACTTGCAGATGAAAAAAGCCAGAAAGATGAGAAAATAAAGAATCTGACTTCACAGGAGAAAACCCTGCTTATACGACTCCGCAACAATGAAATAGCGCTGAACAAACTACAGGCCGCAATTGAAAAGATAGTGGCTGCTGAGATAAAAAAAGCTACCGAGGAGAAGGCGCGCAAAGCTGCTGCAGAAGCAGCCCAAAGAGCAAGCGCAAAAAGAGAGGCAGACAGAAAGGCCCTGGCACGATCCTCTTCCGGCGCAAAAAGTTCAGCACCTGTTGCAAAAGCCGAAGCCTTACCAGTAGTAAATGCAGCCCCGGATCGATCGAACAGCATGTCCGCTTCGGCTGAAGATGTAGCCCTCTCCGGTAGTTTTGCCGGCAATAAAGGGCGTTTGCCTTCACCGGTCGACAAGGGATCTGTCATCTCTTCATTTGGGGAGCATGCGCATGCCGAATACCAGAACATTAAGATAAAAAACAATGGAATAGATATGACATCCGTGCCAGGGGCTCAGGCAAAAGTGATTTTTGACGGCGAAGTATCAAGTGTTATTTTTATAACAAACCTGAACTACGTGGTTATCGTCAGGCATGGCGACTACCTCACTGTTTATTCCAATCTTGAATCGGTAACTGTGAAAAAAGGAGATAAAGTTAAAACCCATCAATCTTTGGGTACCGTTACAACAGCGCAGGGTGAATCCAAATCCCGGCTGCATTTCGAACTCTGGCAAGGCACTATAGTGCAGAATCCTGCCAGCTGGTTAAATATATAGTTTCTACAACGAAATTACAGTATCGCTTTTCCGGAATTGTAGTCAGAAAAGTCCGGTCGCAACACCAGTTGCCGGGACGAAAATACGTGTGAAGCAATCCGGTTTCAATACGACATTAATCAGATTTGATGCTAATTTAAAGTTTGTGATAAATTAAGTAAAGAATCAATCACAGACGATAAGCCCGGCTTTTACCGCCGGGAATGCTTTTCACATCTGTATTCAAGCCATACTTTACAGTCTGTTTTTAATTATAGGAATATACATGAGTAGTAAGAGAATCAGGTCTTGTACAGGTAAATTGTTTATAATAAGCCTTTTGTGATGATATAGAAAACCAAAATCATAGTCAGAATTTTAAATGTTTTAAGAACTTTTATGTTAATAAAGGACTTATTGAATGGATTTGCTTTAACTTTGCGGTTCAAAATAAAAAAACATATAGTATCATGGGTAAATTAGGTCCAACTGAAATAATTCTGATTATTGCCGTACTGCTTCTTTTTTTTGGTGGGAAAAAAATCCCTGAACTGATGAAAGGACTTGGAAAAGGTGTGAAAAGCTTCAAGGACGGGATAAAAGATGAAGATACAGATACGAAATCGGATACCAATACCGGTAAATAAACGATTATTTTGAGGTTACTTTTCAGCAGAATTGACATTAATTCTTATGAGGAGAATATACCATGAAATGAACGTGGGTTTCGGATACCAAAACTTCTGTTTTGGTCGTTATACGTTTTAAACAACCGATTGTGCATTAAATAATATAAAGAACACTAACATCCATGGTGTTTTTTGTATTTTTATCATCAAATATATTCCAGGACTCTGGAATGTATTATTAGTGAAAATCAGCATATAAATCTGAAAATACAGAATGAATAAAACACTGAACTTTATACTGATACTGATTATTGGCTTCTCTTTGTCCCTTAGTGCTCAGAAAGCCGGAGAAAACTTTAATCCTTTGAAAGGTACAGTTGAACCCGAATTAGTTGATGATAATTTTATTGTCGCAGCTCTCGACAGTCTGAGCACCCTGAAGTATTTTGAAAACAGCGAAAACAAAAACCTGCTGTTGAATAAAAACAAATATAACTTCCTTCCTAATTTTATACCTACATATCCTGATTCGGTTTACTATTACCGTATACAGCAATTGAATGTACAGTCGCCCATAAACATGGTATACAACTCATATGTGCGCACGTTTATTGATATTTATGCCAACAAAAAACGCGGGACCACTTCGCGTGTTCTCGGGCTTGCCCAAATGTATTTTCCCCTGTTCGAACAGCAACTTGACAAGTATAATGTTCCGCTCGAATTAAAATACCTGGCTATTGTAGAATCTGCTTTGAATGCCCAGGCCCGTTCACGGGTTGGAGCTGGCGGATTATGGCAGTTTATGTATTATACCGGTAAAATTTACGGTCTGGAAGTAACTTCGCTTGTTGACGACCGTAATGACCCAATAAAATCAACAGTTGCGGCATGCCGCCATTTTAACGACCTGTATAACATATACCACGACTGGTTATTAGTACTTGCCGCCTATAATTCCGGGCCGGGGAATGTAAATAAAGCGATCAGGCGTTCGGGCGGGAAAATGACTTTCTGGGAAATAAGGCCTTATCTTCCCCGCGAGACGCGCGATTATGTACCGGCATTTATTGCAGTAAATTATGTTATGGCCTATTCGCAGGAGCATAATATTTACCCGGTTTTGCCCAGGATACTTTATCACGAAACAGATACCGTTGCCGTTCATCAGCCTCTCACGCTGGAAGTCCTTTCTGATAAACTCGGGCTCAGCATAGCAGACCTCGAATTTCTGAATCCCACCTTCCGAAAAGGATTTATTCCGGCCACACCAACCGAACCCTACTATATACGTTTACCCAAGAAATTGATTGGCGACTTTATAACAAACGAACCTTCGTTATATGCTTTTTACCAGTTGAAAGGGTACGATGCCAGCCAGTTTAATCTCCAGGCTAATTCGGATTATGATTATGTTACCAAACGAATAACACATAAAGTACGGAGCGGCGAAACCTTATCGGGCATCGCGCTTAAATACGATTGCACCACTTCCGAAATAAAAAAGTGGAACAAGTTGAAGAAATCCTCTTTATATAAAGGGCAGGCGCTAAAAATATATGTTCAGGCGCAGCAACCTGCTGTGAGGACTAAAACCCCCAAAACTGTCCCAGTATCCCAGGATATAGCTGATGCCTCTGATTCGAAAGCACTGGATCAAAAAAATGTAGCAGCTGAAAGCAAAACAGTTACCCAGGTAGAACAACCCCGGATTCATGTTGTTAAAAAAGGAGAAAGTCTTGGCAAGATAGCAGCAAAATACAGGGTTACCACTAAAAACCTTCAGGCATGGAACAAACTGAAAAATTATAATATTCAGATAGGCCAGAATATCCGGGTTAATGCTCCTGAGAAAATCATAGTTGAAAAAAGCCTGGCTGTGAACACAGATACAGCAAACGGGAAAAAGGCCGGTTCGCAAAAACAGGTTGCAGCAAAAGCAATATACCATGTGGTTAAAAAAGGCGAATTCCTGAATAAAATAGCCACTACCTATGGTGTGAGTCCCGACGATCTCATTACCTGGAATTCATTGGAAACAAATAACTTGCTTATCGGTCAGAAACTCAGGATTAACCCACCTGACAGCGGGAACAATTTAAAAGCCGTAGCCCAGGAAACACCCGAGAAAAGCAAAACAAATAATCCGGCGAAAGACCTGAAACTCGTTTATTATACTGTTAAACCCGGCGACACATTGTGGAGTATAGCCAAAAATTACGATGGCATTACTATTGATCAGCTTAAAGAATGGAATAAATTATCGGGCAAAGCCGGTTTAAAGGTAGGACAGAAAATTAAAGTGATACTGCCGGCAGGGTAAGTTCGGTTGTATACGCATTAGAAAATTAAAGAAGCTCCCAGGCCAATAATATCATTCTGTAACGTTAAAAAAATTCAGGTTCATGTCGAACCTGATTTTTTTTGTTCTACTTTTGACCGAATGGTTAAATCATTTAGTTAAACCAAAAGATTAAACCAAACAAACCATGACATTAGCTGGTGATAATACGGAACATCAAATACTTACAGCAGCGCGAGAGGTGTTTATTACCAAAGGCTTCGAAGGAGCCCGTATGCAGGAAATTGCCGATCATGCCGGGATAAACAAAGCATTGTTGCATTATTATTTCAGGAGTAAGGAGAATCTTTTTGAAGCTGTGTTCAGCGAAGTGGCTTCCAATTTGTTTCCGGCTATGAAACAAATGCTTGAAGCTGAGCTTGAACTAAAGGAAAAGATCGCATTATTTATCACGATTTATCTTAAGGCTTTGGACGAAAATCCTTTTATCCCTGCTTTTATAATTAACACCCTGAATACAAATCCTGACAGTTTTCTGAAATACATCAAAAAGGCAGGACTTAATCCCATGTTACTTCAAAGACAAATTGACGAAGAAGCCGGACGGGGAACGATACGAAAAATTAAAGCCGAACATCTATTAGTCAATATTATAGCCATGTGTATATTTCCCTTTGTTGCCAGGCCAATCGTGCAAAAAATATTTGATATGAACAATGACGAGTACCAAATGTATCTGGAGTCCCGTCAAAAAGAAATCATAGATTTTGTACTAAAATCAATAAGCGTATGATGTACAGAACAATTTTACTTTGTTTAATCCTTGTGCTAAACGTTAATGTTAAGGCACAGCAACAGGCGCTGACTCTCGACGAATGCCTCGGAGCGGCCATGAAAAACCACCCGCTTTCGGGACAAAATGTAATTTATGGCCAATCGAGCGAGCTTCAGCTTAAAAATATTGATAATGGCAAACTCCCCCAGCTGAATCTGAACGGACAGGCTACCTATCAGAATGAAGTGGTTGAACTTCTCTTTAATATTCCCGGTATGCAAGCGCCCGTTATTCCTAAAGCCCAGTACAAGATATCGGTGGATGCCAACCAGCTGATCTATGGCGGAGGTGCGATCGATGCCCAGGAAATTGTTGAGGATTACAGCCGCCAGATAAGCCAAATGAACAACGAAGCCGAATTATATAAAATGCGGGAACGTATTAACCAGTTGTATTTCAGCGTTTTGCTCGCCGATTTAAATGCAGGCGTGATTAATAATACGGTAACTGACCTTGGTACACGCCTGGTAAAAGTAAAAGCTTTGATAAAAGAAGGGGTAATGCTCCCATCGGCTGCAGATGTGTTACAGGCTGAAATACTGAAAGCCGGGCAACGGATTCTGGATGTAAAGTCTCAAAAACAGGCTCTTGTAAGCACCATGCAGGTGCTCACAGGAATAGCTATGGGTGAGAATACAACCTTTGTTCAGCCTGCCATTGATGTGGATTTGTCAGTTTATTCAAACCTGAGACCTGAATTTGGTGTTTTCGGGTTGATGCAGCAAAAACTTGAAGCCACAAAACAGCTTTCCATTGCAAAAGACCGGCCCAAACTTTTTGGATTTGGATCAGCCGTATATGGTAACCCGGGCTTTAATATGTTTAAAGAAGGATCCGCTTTTAATTACATGGTTGGCGCAAAATTAACATGGAATTTCTACAACTGGAATCAAACAAGCCGCGAAAAACAGATCATTGATCTGAACAGCAGCATTATTGAAAACCAGAAGAATGCCTATGATATGGCTAACAAAGCCCAGGTGCAGCAATATCTTGCTGATGTGGCCAAGGCCGATGAACTTATAAAAAGTGATGAGGAAATTATAGAACTTCGTAAATCCATAACCCGCTCAGCAGCTTCGCAACTCGAAAACGG
>JBBSBT010000077.1:0-9764 GCA_038250985.1 Bacteroidales bacterium | reverse complement strand
GCATGATGATCTTCCACATTTTTGATCAGCTGACTGGTAAGTATCCGTGGTTTTATACGGTCATTTTCAGTTTTTTCAATAGTTCTCAGAACCGTTTCCCCGGCCACACGCGTATCACCCTGACTGTCGGAATGTACTTCAAGCATACCGTATGCCCGTTCAACAATCTGCATGCCGGGAGTTACATTGGTTGCTTTAAGTGCAATATCGGTGAGTGTATTGATTTCAATGCCCGGAGCTATTTCGATTATACAACATGCCTGGCCGCTTACCGGCAGGTATCCCTTTGATACCGTGGATAAATACGAAGCCATTTGCAATTGCAGAGAATCAATAAAAATATAAGTTCTAAGATCTATCATCGTTTATTTCCCTTTCTTAATTTGATTACCACCCAGCGGAAGTGCGCTGTCCACATTTGGATGAGGCCTTGGAATTATATGAGTTGATATGATCTCCCCAACTTTTTGTGCCGCCTGCACTCCTGCATCAACCGCAGCTCTCACAGCAGCCACATCGCCCCTGACAATAGTGGTAACATAGCCCCCGCCGATTTTTTCGAAGCCGACAAGTTCGACTTTTGCCGCTTTCACCATGGCGTCAGAAGCCTCGACCATAGCTGCAAACCCTTTGGTTTCAATCATCCCAAGGGCGCTCATTTCATCATTTGCCATAATTTATTCACTTTAGTGTTTTTATTTCAAAAAACGGTACCCTGTCAAGCGGGTAAGCCGTAACCATTTTAATCAATGGACTGAAGAAGTAAAGTACAGACGTAATACCAGCTGTACAAAAGTTCGATTTGCAAATATATCATTTTTTTTATAGTCAGGAATTTTAATGGGATTATAATATAAATCCTCCTATTTAGTTAATAATAAGGTTATTTGAAAAATGTTACCGATTATTTTAAAAAACTCTTAATGGATCAATCCCGATTTTTTTATGGAATTAATAAAAAAAAGGAAACTGTTGATTGCTTTGAATAAAATTATACTTTTGCACGCTTTTTGAGTCAAGTTGTTGAAAAGTTGATAACTGTCAACTGAAACCAGGATTAGTAAAAAAAAAGAGTTAGATCCAGTTAAAAAAGGAGTTTTAAAAATTTTTTTCACTAATCCGTTTTCCGCCATATAAGTATAACAATCTCTAGCATTGACTGTTATATTTGTTTCAATAAAAATTATTTGCAATTGGTAGATTTTTTTTCGGCTAAACCACAAAGTTGTATTAACTTTACGTAACACAAAGGCAAATAAAAAATATCTGACAGACTGGCAGTGATTTTTTGCCAAAACAAAAACACCCAACCATCATTGATACCAAAAAGCCAACAAAACAGAATGCAGGCTGTACGGATTTTTAAAATTCACAACCTGTTACCCGTTGACTGGTTTAGATAATGGCCATACCCAATATAAAATTGCATCAATAGATGATGCAAATACATGAATAATGCCCGTGGAATGAAAAAGAATGAAGAATTCAAAGATTATCCTTTGCAGACCGTACTTAAAAAAATATTCGGATTCGAGAATTTTAAAGGAAATCAGGAACCTATAATACGCAATCTTCTTGCCGGTAACGATACATTTGTAATTATGCCAACCGGTGGTGGCAAATCGATGTGCTATCAGCTGCCTGCCATGATACTGCCGGGCACTGCGATTGTTATATCGCCTCTCATTTCACTGATGAAGAACCAGGTTGATGCGATGCGGCAATTCGGTGCTGACATTGGCATAGCCCATGTACTGAATTCATCCCTTTCGAAAAATGAGATTACACAGGTAAAGGCCGATTTAACAAATGGTGTTACAAAATTACTGTACGTTGCACCGGAGTCACTCACCAAAGAAGAGAACATTGCATTTTTCAGAGACATCAAGATCTCGTTTTATGCCATTGACGAGGCACATTGTATTTCGGAATGGGGGCACGATTTCAGGCCCGAATACCGGAGGCTACGCCCTATCATTGATGCTATCGGGCAGGATGTGCCGGTGCTGGCTTTAACAGCCACTGCCACCCCGAAAGTACAACAGGATATTTTGAAAAGTCTTGGCATGCAGGAAGCTGCACTTTATAAATCATCATTTAACCGGCCGAACCTTTACTATGAGGTGAAGCAGAAAAATGACGATGTAAATAAAGATGTGATCCGGTTTATCAAGATGCATATGGGCAAATCAGGCATTATCTATTGCCTGAGCCGCCGGCAGGTCGAAGAACTTTCGGAAACCCTGGTGGTAAACGGGATCAAGGCCCTTCCCTATCATGCAGGTCTTGATTCGGCTGTGCGTGTTGAGAACCAGGATAAATTCCTGATGGAAGAGTCTGACGTAATAGTAGCAACTATTGCTTTCGGGATGGGGATTGACAAACCGGATGTGCGTTTTGTGATTCACTACGACATGCCAAAGAGTTTAGAAGGATACTACCAGGAAACAGGCCGTTCGGGGCGTGATGACGGAGAAGGTATCTGCCTTGCATTTTATGCATACGAGGATATTGAAAAGCTGGAAAAATTCAGCAAAAACAAGGGTGTGGCTGAACAAGAGATTGCCAACCAGTTGTTGATGGAGGTAGTTTCTTTTGCTGAATCAGCAATGTGCCGCCGCAAGCAATTGCTTCACTATTTTGGTGAGGTTTACCCGGAGGAAAATTGCGGAAACTGCGACAACTGCCTGCATCCGAGGGCCCTGGTCGACGGACGCGAGTATGTTGATCTCGCTCTTGAAGCCGTACTTGCCACAAAACAGCTGTGCAAAGCCAAGCATATTGTTAACATAATGATAGGCAAGGTATCGTCGAACATCAAATCGTACAAGCACAACGAACTTGATATTTTCGGCAAGGGAATGGAAGAGAGTGAGCATTTCTGGGACGGAGTGCTGCGGCAGATGCTAATTGAACGCCTGGTAGTAAAAGACATTGAAAATTATGGCATATTAAAAATCACACCTGAGGGACAGAAGTTCCTGAAAAAGCCTTATGCCGTGATGGTAGCCAAAGATACGGATACCGAAGAAGGAGATGATGATGAAATGATGGCAGGAGGAGGGGCACGCACAAGCACTACCGATAAAACGCTTTTCTCCCTGTTGAAAGATCTTCGCAAAGAGATTGCACGTAAAGAGAGCCTGCCTCCTTTTGTAATATTCCAGGATCCATCGCTGGAAGATATGGCGATTCAATACCCGATAAGCATGGACGAACTGCAGCGCATTACTGGCGTGGGTGCAGGTAAAGCCCAGAAATACGGCAAGCCGTTTCTCGAACTGATTTCATCCTATGTCGAAGAAAACGAAATCATGCGTCCGATGGATATGGTTGTGAAATCAGTGGTCAACAAATCGGGACTGAAAGTCTACATTATCACCAATATCGATCGAAAAATTTCACTCGAAGATATTGCCACTGCCAAAAACCTGACGGCAGATGAACTTCTTACCGAGATTGAAAGCATAGTAGATTCGGGCACAAAAATCGATCTTTCCTACTATCTCAATGAAACTATTGATCCTTACCACATGGAAGAGATAATAGAATATTTTATGGAAGCCGAAACAGATTCAGTGGAAAAAGCGCTGATAGAATTGGGTGAAAATGAATTCTCAGAGGAAGAGATCAGACTGGTACGAATCAAATATATCTCGGAAGTTGGCAATTAATTCAGTAACCATTACGTGTTTTTTTTAACTTCGCAACCTGATTCGTATTTAACGGATCAGGTTGTTCATATAATAACCCCGATATTATAAAAAAAATGACTGAAGACCACAACAAAAACCAAGCCGACACCTCTGCCACGGAGCAGACTGCATCCTCTAACGTAACAGCCAGCCCTACTCATGCGACAGAAGAACAGGCAAAGAGCAAAATAAATCCTTTGATGCTTACCCTCAACCTGGTAATGCTTGCAGGAATTATTATCCTGTTTGTACTATACTTTACCGGTTCAGGAAGAAAAAGCAATGCCCTGTCAGGCGCACTCGATAAAGCCGGTAAAGGTTCACTTTCAGTAGCTTTTGTAAACAACGACAGCATATTGAGCCACTACGAACTAGTGAAGAAAATGCGTGCTGACCTGGAAGCCAAAGGCAAAAGACTCGAAGGAGAAGTTGCGGCCAAACAAAAGGCTTTCGAAAAAGATGCCTCCTATTTCCAGGAGCAAGTGAAAAAGAAAGCTATCAGCGACCAAAGTGCACAGGAAATTTATGGTCAGCTGCAGCAGAATCAGCAGCAGATATATTCCCTCCGCGACAGGTATGCCGCCGAACTGCAACAAAGTGAAATGGATATGAACGTTGCCCTGATTGATTCGGTAATGAATTTCCTGAAAAGGTACAACGAAAACAACAAGTTCGATTATATCCTTGGATTCACAAAAGGAGGCAACATTCTTTTTGCCAACGATACGCTGGATATAACCAACGATGTAATTAAAGAACTTAATGCTGCTTACCTAAAAAAACACGGCAATTAACAGGAAATCAGCTTTAGTTTCAGGCTTGTGCGGTTACATTTATTCCGTTTTTTCAGCCATTAACCATTGAGTAAACTCACCATGAAGAATTGGATTTTTATTGTCTGCATCGCATTGCTTTCGGCTTCGTGCAACAGCATTTTAAATTCAAAGCCTACGGGTATGCTCAGCGAAAAACAGATGATTGATGTACTGGTGGATATAAATCTTACCGAAGCCGCCCTGAAAACCGGCGATGATTCGATAGCCCGCAAAGGTGATACAACTGAACTGCGTGAACGGTTTGCCGAGGTTTTCAAAAAGAATGATATTGAACCGGATCGTTTCAATAACAGCCTGAACTACTATCTTAAACATATTGATGAATTAGACAAAATATATGTTGAAGTGATCAACCGGCTAACGGCATTAGAGGCTACTTTAATACCGAAACCTCTTCCGGAAAGTAACAGGCTCAACAAGTCCGGAACCGGCTATGGAAGCGCTGCCTATATGAATCCATGGTTCCGGTCAATGAATAAAATGCCTGAGCCGGAAGAAATTCAATATTTTGACTCCCACATTTTATCGGTTAAAAATAAAAATATTTATCCCGGACCGCTGAAATAAACATCCATATAAAAGCAAAAAATAACGCCCCGAAGCTTAATCGGGGCGTTATTTTTTTTATAAAGAATTGGCCGGAAAAAGATATCCCGAATTTGTCAGACACATCCTGTTTCATATATCAGCCGAAAAACGACTAATGATTGATCGTATGCTCAGCCAGGAAGGGCATATCTGTAGTCTATTGCTTAGTCGCTGTAGCTGTGAATAAATCCTTATTGCCGCCCGCTGTTACGGATAGAGTCCAGTCCATAATCGTATTATTTTTATCGGTAAATTTCCCGTTTCCATCAACAATCCAATTGTTACTCATTTTCTGCGAAGAAACAACTATTTGCGTAGATGTAACTATACCTATAGCACTGATATAGTTGAAACCTGAATTTGCAAAATTTCCGAGTATAACCTGGCTGCTGTTGTCAGGATCCTTTGTTATGGTAACAAGATAACTCTGACTTTCAGTGCTTTTAAAGCTCTCAAGAAATTGCCACTCCCCTACATAGGCATCTCGGGGATCGCCTCCTGACGGGTCATTAGCAGGAAGTTCGCAGCCGACAAACACGTAACTTGTAACAGCGGCAAGAAAGATAAAAAAAAGAAGTGCTTTTTTCATGGTGCTCAGTTTTGTTCAACACAACAAATTTACGATTTACTTTTAAGAAACAAGTTTTGCGGCAAAAGATTCGTTCCTGAAATTGTACCATCGAATCAATTGGCATGATCCAAAACGACTTCCGGAATTGCAGGAATTGCAATATAACCACCAATAATTATACCGTTATTGTTTGCTGCAATAATTCATGCATTGCTGCGATCTCAACCACCCTTAAACAGTTCGGCTTTTTTTACATTTTAACAAGCACAAAACTGAATTAAAACTCACATAATCAGTCCAATACATTATCATTCATCTTATTGAATCAGGTTTGTACAAATCCAATTTTCTGTCATTTGGTGTCACTTATTTAAATGGTAACAGAATAAACCACCGACCAGTCCGATATTTGAATAATTTTATTTTATAAAAGCCTTTCCGCATTTATTTCCTGCACCCTATAAACCGGAAATGCATCATTGTTTTTTTGTTTCTGCCCGAAATTCAATTCTAGCCTCGTCCGAACAGCTTGTGTCAAAAATCAATCTGTGTTGGAAATCAAGTATAACACATTGTATATCTATACTTTAAATCTTTTACAAAAAACACTTTCACACCATTTTTATAGATTAAATAACTGCTTTGAATGCTTCCGATTTCGGACTTATAATAATTTATGTAAAGTTTATAACAAAATCCCTATTACAAATTGATAATACAGCTATTAACTTATGCATACCTCAACTTGAACGACTCGACTTATACAGCACCTATCTGATTATCTACCATTTAACTCAAAGAGGATCTATGGAACGGACTTTACTCAACTTACACAGGATGGCATTGCCAACCAGGCATACGCTTTCTGTTCTCTTGTCTACACTTAGCTGTCTCAGTAATTGTGTTCTCACAATAGCGAATCCTAAAGAGAAGAATTCCCACAACATGTATTCTCAGTATAGCCATCAGAGGCAAGCATTAATCCGCAGTTTCATTATTTCCGCGTTTTTACTACTTGGCTTCTCAATGAATTCGATTGCCGAAGGGACCAAACAACTCGAACCTACCACTCCTACAGCGGCAAACGGATCGCTGGGACTAGCATTATATGGTGGTGGCTGGACCGTAAACGGACAAAGAATACCTTTTGCAAATGTAGGTTGCGCTGAAAAATACAGACTTCATGTGCATATTTCGGATCCGAGTACCGAGATTATTTATTTCGGATTCAAACAAGATTGGGCCAACCATCCTTTATTTTATCAATTTCGGGATCCAAATGGTGTAGTAGTTCCGGGATATGCATTAACTTCTCAACCTACTGTTGGGAATAACGGGTATATAGCAAGCTGGAACCAGGCTGTTGCCGGTCCGAAATTCGGAACAATGAATCCAACCGGGTATACCCCCCTCATATTGACTCCAACTATTCCTGGAGATTATTACCTGGAATTTGCTGCAGATGCATTGGGTAATACAGCTGATCTGAATTGGTCAAATAACATGGGAACAATTATCGAATTTATCGATATAAGCGTTTACCAGGGTAATGCCGTTAAACCAGGCAGGCTGTGGAGCAGAGCATGGCAGTTTTCGGATCAGATTGCAGGAGGCAACTCCCCTAAAACAGAATTTTATATTCTTTCGAATGATTCCATTGTCACCAAAATGAATATCAACAGGTGGCAAGGGGGGCATTTTATGTTTTATTGCAATCAATGGGGGACAGAGAGTACAGGTAACTGGTATGCCGACCGTTACTCGATTGTTACGCCAAACCAGGCTTCATGGCCCGGTGACTTGCCGGAATATAAAATTTTCCTTAACGATCCTGATAATATTGTTTATCCAACCGGTGCTTTTGGAAAAATTTGTGATGTGGTCACCAATTCAAATTGTGACGGCTCAGTGGATTTTCAGATAAAAGTGAATAAACCAGGTAAAATAGAATTAACTATTGATATAAGTCCAACAGGAATAGATAATGGGGAGGATGTAAAACTAAATGCCGACCTGACAGGTTCACCAGGATGTACAACCTGGGAAACTATCAGCTGGGATGGGAAAAACGGATTCGGACAATTGCTTGCGAATGGTGCAACAACCAGTGTAAATGTTGATTATTTGAATGGCCTTACCCACCTTCCTATTTATGATATAGAAACGAATAAATATGGAATAATGGTCGATTTAGTCAGACCTGTTCCAACCGGAAGTTCAAAACTGAATATATACTGGGATGACTCCCAGGTTCCGACATGTGGCCCTATATGCGTTAACTCAACCGGCTGTATTTATGCAAGTGCCAATTCGGCATGTCACACCTGGCCAACCAATCAACAGGGTAATAAAGTTATTTACAATTCCTGGTGGTATTACCTGGGTGATGCAGCCAATGTTAGCCCAATCGTAAAGAGGTTCCCCGGAACACCGGCTGTCGCTCCGGTTGGAGCTGCTACGCTTTGTGCCGGGCCTGGTATGGTTACATATACCATCCCCCCAATAGCATTTGCAGAAAGTTATTTATGGACCTTGCCAAACGGAACAACCCAAAGTACACTAACCAATTCCATTTCCCTGAGTTTCCCTACCCCGGCATCCGGTGGGCTTCTGAAAGTACAGGGAGTAAATGCAAATTGCGGTGCCGGTTACGATTCACCATCCTTACTTATCACTGTTAATCCTACCCCGGTTGCTTCAGCAACACAAAGCCTTCTGACGCTTTGTTCGGGAGAAACAACCAATATTGCCTTAAGTTCCAATATACCGAATACCACCTATACATGGACAGCTAACGCACCCAGTTCAATTATTGGATTTAGCGGTGGAACGGGGGATCTTATTTCTCAAACGCTATCAAATACCTCCAACGCAAAACATGACGTTACCTATGTTATCACACCTGTTTCAGGAGGATGCACCGGAGCTCCCATCACGGTAATTGTAACAGTACAACCGGGGAATGTCGTTAATTCTGTGCCTCTTCTGCGAACAACCTGCACCGGCTCACCCCTTACGATAAATCTTTCTGCGACCTTACCGGGTACAAATTTTTCCTGGACCGTATCAGGAACAGGAATTACAGGATACAGCGATGGATCAGGAAACATTATCTCTCAAACTTTAATCAATACTACCGCATTCCCTCAAACGGCCGTTTATCTGGTGAGTGGTTCACTTAATGGCTGTACAACCAGCACCACTACTTACACGGTAACTGTATACCCGTTGCCTGTTGTCGCACTCAACGGACCCGCAAGCGTCTGTTTAAATTCAACCGGAAATGTTTATACCACTAATTCCGGTATGTCCAACTATGTATGGTCAGTGGTTGGAGGAACCATTACTGCAGGAGGTACCTCAAGCAGTAATACGGCTGTTGTAAAATGGAATTCAACCGGCACACAATCAATAAGCGTAAATTACATGAATGCTAACGGATGTGTAGCAGTTAAGCCGACAGTATACACGGTTTTGGTTAACCCATTACCCGTTGTTTCACTAAGTGGACCTTCACCGGTTTGTATAAATTCAACCGGAAATGTTTATAATACGGATGCAGGCATGTCGAACTATGTATGGACGATAGTTGGCGGAACCATCACATCCGGAGGCACTGCGTTAAGCAATACTGCTACTGTAACCTGGAATGCATCAGGTGCTCAGTGGATAAGTGTAAATTATTCGAATTCCAACGGATGTTTTGCAACTAATCCCAAAGTATTACCGGTCACCGTTAATCCCTTACCCGTGGTAACCCTCGGCGGGCCTTCGCCGGTTTGCCTCAATTCAGCAGGAAATATATATGCCACTAATGCAGGAATGACTAATTATCTTTGGACAGTTGTTGGTGGAATCATCACTTCAGGAGGCACTGCTACAAGTAATACAACTACCGTAACCTGGAATTCATCCGGATTGAAATCAATAAGTGTTAATTATGCAAATGCCAACGGATGCAGCGCAACTAACCCAACAGTATTAGCAGTTACAGTCAACCCATTACCCGTTGTTTCCCTTAGCGGTCCCACGCCGACCTGCATGAATTCAGCCGGCAATGTATACAGCACCAAT
>JBBSBT010000076.1:0-9804 GCA_038250985.1 Bacteroidales bacterium | reverse complement strand
GACAGGGGAGGCAGATATTAACTAACAGAGCTACAATCTGATAAGTTAGTATAAGCCTACTCCCTCCCTATTTTTTAGGGAGGGCGGGGGTGGGTGAAACAAAAAAATAAAACTTTTCTGTATCTTTCCTGATACTCATAAAAAAATTATTCAGATGTTAAATAATTATTAGGCAATATCGAATAATGAATAATGAATAATAAGATTGCACAAACAGCTTAACAAACAGATGAATAAAGACCATATCAGCGTAAATCTTTCCAACTTCTGTCTTCTTCATTCTATATTCAATATTTTCCGAAGATATCCTTCAAAGAATCTATTAAATATCATTGTTGTCCGGTAAATAAACCGACTATGATATTACGCTGCTCTGCAGCTTGATAAAAAACATAAATATTTGACTATAAATATTATGCTGCTCTGCAGCAGGTGTAAAGCGGCAGCGCCGCGATAATATTTATAGATACATGATCATACAATAAAGATAAGCCCCAGCGGGGCGTAATATGACGAAACCCTAATAAAATAATGCGGTATCAGGGATTGTAAATATTTTTATCGGACAACAGTAATTAAATATCACTATTGTCCGGTAAAATTTGTTTCGTCCCTGACGGGACTTTGTTCAATTTTGCATCTTGTTTTCTACCAATATGTTGTCCCTAACGGGACAGTCCCGTTAGGGACTGAATATTGGTAGAACGAAAAGCAATCCCTTTGAGATAAGTCCCGTCAGGGACGTAATATTAACAAGATCAACAGCAAGTCTAATATGTTTAGATCGGACAACAGTGATTAAACATATAAACATTGTGAACTTTGTAGGAAAAGCTTCTTAATAAAAAAATGCTGATATCTTTTCAATGGCTCTAAATCATACATTTGTATTTCAAAATCATTTTTAATGAAACAAGAGCAGTTGCATATATTAATAAGTCCGCTCGACTGGGGACTTGGTCATGCAGCACGGTGTATCCCGCTTATCAGCAAAATAATTGAAGCAGGCCATAAAGTTACACTGGCCGGGTATGGACGCTCTCTTGTTATGCTTCAGAAGGAATTTCCTTTTCTCGAAAGCCTCGAAATAAAAGGTTTTTCACCTTCCTATTCCGGCAACGGGAATTTGATTTTACACCTGTTTCTAAGGCTTCCGCAGTTTATCACGTCAATTATTTACGAACACCGCGCATTAAAAAAAATAATCGCACAAAGGCAAATTGATATTATTATTTCCGACAACCGTTATGGCTTGCGGAATAAAAATACCAGGAGCATACTGATAACTCACCAGGTGATGGTAAAAACGCCGCGATGGTTAAAGTTTTCGGAACACCTGTTTTACCGGGTTTCCTGCTTGCTGATCAGCCGTTTTGATGAGTGCTGGATTCCGGATGAGAAAGAACCACCCGGGCTGAGCGGCGATTTGTCGCACAAATACACTATACCCGTAAATGCAATATTTATAGGGCCGCTATCCCGCTTTCAGCCGTCAGAATCACAGGGCGGACAAGTTATCGGTACAAAGAAAATTGCAGCCATTATTTCAGGCCCAGAGCCGCAACGCAGTATCTTTGAGAAACTGCTCATCCGTCAGTTGAAAGAATTAAACCTGCCTGCCATCATTATCGGCGGTAAACCGGAATCGGATCAGGCTGAATTTGCGGATGGCAAACTGCTTATTGTACCTTACATGAACAGCACTGAATTAGGTTCTGTAATATCATCATCCACACTGGCAATCTGTCGTTCGGGATATTCATCGGTAATGGACCTGAAAGCGCTGGGGGCAAAAGTATTGTTTGTGCCCACACCCGGTCAGACTGAACAAATTTATCTTGCCCGACTGCTGCAGAAGTCGGGAACAGCTTTGTGGAGGGCTCAGGAAGAGCTGGACCTGGCAACAGATCTTCCTGAAGCACTGAAATTTACGGGATTTCAAATAAAAATAGAAAGGAATGACCTGGATGCTTTACTAGCCGGTCTGAAAAAGAAATAATTCGCTTCTCAAGATTTTCTAAGTATTTTTGCAAATCATTAAAATCTAAAAAATGATTCTTCAATTCATTCACTGGAACATCAGTCCTACAATTTTTAGTATTGGTCCTGTCAGCGTGCGCTGGTACGGACTGCTTTTTGCCATGTCGTTTGTAGTTGGTTATTTTATCATGCTGCGTATATTCCGCAAGGAAAATATTCCTGAGGCCATGCTCGATCAACTGAGTATGTATATGCTTATTGCAACGGTAGTTGGCGCGCGCCTGGGGCATGTTTTATTTTATGAGCCGGCTTCGTACTTTGCCCATCCGCTTGATATACTTAAAATCTGGCAAGGCGGTTTAGCCAGTCATGGAGCAGCCATAGGTATCCTGGTTGCCTTATATCTTTTTTCAAGGAAAACCCGGCAACCCTTTCTTTGGGTAATCGACCGGATTGTAATTGTTGTCGCTCTTTCAGGCTTTTTTATCCGCACAGGCAACCTTTTCAACAGCGAAATATACGGGAAAGCTACAGATCTTCCCTGGGGTTTTATTTATGAACGTGTAGGCGAAACTCTCCCAAAACACCCGACACAGATTTACGAAGCTTTATGCTACCTGGGCATTTTCCTGTTCCTGATCTGGCATTATTATCAAAAAGATGGAAAACCAAGGCCAGGTTTCCTGTTTGGATTCTTCCTGGTAACTGTTTTTGGCTTCAGGTTTCTGATCGAATTCGTAAAGGAGCCGCAGGTTAATTTCGAGAATACGATGCTGCTCAATATGGGCCAACTGCTTTCTGTCCCTTTTGTAATTGCCGGAATTTATTTATTGGCACGAAAACAAAAGATTACTAAGTAGCAACTTTCATACGGAAAGCACAGGTAGTTCGAAAGGATATAAATAAAGAGGAGTTTCGGCTCCTCTTTTTTATTGAAATTATTTGGGATTCCTGAATTGTCCTGACCTTACTGCATCCTTCATTTTATATGGCAACGTATCCATCTCCCGTATAGAAAACAGAGAATGGGATTATTCCATTGATCTTTCAGCATACTTCAAACAACTGCTCACTCACAGTTGAAATCAATGTCGCAAACATGGAGACAAATGGGTAAGTTTTGTATAAATGAAATAAAAATGCGCTGCAAGCTTTTAACTTACAGCGCATTACCAGGTTGCTTTGTGGAGCTGCCGGGAATCGAACCCGGGTCCAAACAAGCAGCAAAACCGCTTTCTACATGCTTAGCTTTTAGTTGATTGTCGGGTCAGGACCGGCAAAAAGCCACCCAATCCTTACCTTAGTCCCTTTGGTTTTCGAGCTGCCGTCAGAACTCCGGCAACCTTATCCTTCCCTTTTTGATGCCCTGGATCGGGACGCCGGATGGAGGGGCTTCCCGGAGGACAATTAGCAGGTTAATACTATGATTAAGCGGCTAATGCGTAATCGAAATTGTTGCCATTTAGTTGGCGCGAGCATTTGGTTTTAACGGGCCATTCACTCAAAGTCCCGGCATGCTTACAATCCCACTGTCCTTGCTGTCAAAACCGGTCAGCCCCTGATTGTGTCTAAAGGGATGCAAAGATACTGCCAATTTCGGTTAAATGGGAGAAAATAGTTAATGGAAAATAGTTAATAGTCGTACGATGGTCATTCGGTAGTCATACGTTAGTCATACGTTAGTCATACGTTAGTCATACAATGGTCATGCAATAGTCATAAATGGTCATGCGATGGTCATTTTAGCTGGACGGCTATTTGATTCAGGTTTCAGGTTAAGGTTAGAAGAGTTTCGGACTAAACCACTCAAACTCTTCAAACATTTCAAACCCTAACTCCAAACTCCTACCCCCAGACCCTAACCTACATTTTCTTCGTAATATTCCCCAGCAACTCAAAATCTACAGTCATCCCGAAAAATATATTTGCTTTCCATTGCTTAACGGTTGGAATGCTCATGCCCGGCGGTAAATTATCACCCTCATTAAAACCACCCTGCAACATTTCGTATTCTGCAATATTCAGACCAAGCAGAAAATGAAAGAAATCAAATGCCTTAAAACTGGGCGCAATGTAGAAATTCTTAAAAAGATTTTTCCCGCCGAAGCCGAAAAACAGGCCTGCATCATAGGTATACTGTGTGTCAGGCTTTGTCAGGTCATACAGTGAAAGACTTACACCTGTGATGTAATCAAACTCCATTTTCCCGGCGTTTTTATTTGTGATCACATAGGTAGCCGTTGTAGATGAACTCTGCGGCGCCAGCTGGTAATCGGGCGTACGGAATCCCTTTAACGCCACTCCCTGCACAAAACGGACTTTTTTCTTTTTATCCTGTGCGGCAGTTTTTTGAGCCACCATTTCATTATACTGTCCTTCCACGATTTTCAGCCGCTCGATGACTTTTACAAATTCAAGTTCCCGTGCATTAAGAGAACGTGAAAGTGAATCGACGATACGCAGCGAATTACTTTTATCCCGGTAATAGTTTGCCAGATCGTTAGTTTTTTCGCTGATAATCCGGTCTTTCTCTTTAAGCGATTCCTTCATGTAAGCAATTTCATGATCTTTAGCTTCAACCTTGGTGGTATTAACATCTATCCGACCTTCGAGTTTCGCCTGGCTAAGTGATGAAGCCAGTTCGGCTTCCCGGAGTTTGATCTGGCAATCGGCGGCCTGAAACTCTTTATCCCGAAGCAACTGAAGGTTTTTTTCCAGCGAAGTATTTAATACAAGCATTTTTTGTTTCACATCAAGTAACTCCAGTTTTAAGCGTAACCTCTGCGATTCCAGGGTATCTGCTTTTGTTCCCGACAACATCAGGTTAGCCTGCAGCTTTGCCACAACAACTTTCAGTGAGTCAACCTGTTTATCCTGAATAGCGTTTTTGCCTTTTAATTCTTTTATCAGGAGGCTGAGACTATCAACACGGCTGTACAATTCCAGATTATCCTGCATCAGGTGGGCTGAAAAAATACTATCGGTTTTATCCTCAATTTCCTGGGCACATACCTGCCTTGAATTAATAAACACGAGACTCAACAGCAAGCCAAAAAACAATACGGTATTTTTAAAATCTTTCATAATTGCCGGAAAAGATTATACTTAACAAAATATCGGCAAAAGTAAAGTTTTATTGTTAATCTCTCCACTAAAATTACAATTTCGGCATGAAGCAAAAAGGCTATCATCCTGAAATGACAGCCTTTACGCAATTTCCCAAGCCTGTTTATTTCACAGGTTTCATTCCCAGGTTATAAAACAGGAATGAATATACATCAGCGGCTTCTTCAATCATTTTTGAGGTAGGTTTGCCGCTTCCGTGCCCGGCTTTGGTTTCGATACGGATAAGTACCGGGTTATTACAGGCTTGTTTTGCCTGCAGGGTTGCTGCAAATTTGAATGAGTGTGCAGGCACCACCCTGTCGTCGTGATCGCCTGTAGTGATAAAGGTTGCAGGATAACAAACGCTGTCTTTGATATTGTGTAAGGGCGAATAACGGTACAAGTTTGAAAATTGAATGCTGTCGTCGCTGTTACCGTAATCGCTGGCCCAGGCCCACCCGATTGTAAATTTGTGATAACGAAGCATATCCATAACCCCCACAGCCGGCAGGCAAACCCTGAAAAGATCCGGACGCTGAGTCATGCAGGCCCCAATGAGCAAACCGCCGTTTGATCCCCCTGAAATGGCCAGTTTTTCGGGTGTTGTATATTTTTCCTTGATCAAATATTCGGCAGCAGCAATAAAATCATCGAAAACATTCTGCTTATTGAGTTTGGTACCGGCTTTATGCCATTTTTCACCATACTCGCCTCCGCCTCGCAGATTAGGCATACAAAACACGCCCCCGTTTTCGAGGAACACCAGCCGGCTTACATTGAAATTCGGTGTCAGGCTTATGTTGAATCCACCGTATCCATATAGCAGAACAGGATTTGTACCATCTAATTTCAATCCTTTTTTATGAATTATAAACATCGGAATTTTGGTTTTATCCTTGCTTTCGTAAAACACCTGCTTTGTTTCGTACTCCGATGCATCAAAGTCCAGTTTTGGCCTGAAAAATTCAGCCGAAATTTTCGCCGATGCATCGTAGGTGTAAATTGAAGTGGGAATAGTAAAAGAAGTAAAACCATAAAATATAGTATTGTCACCTTTTTCGCCATTAAATCCATCAACGGTTCCTAATCCGGGCAACTGTACTTCGCTTAATTGTTTCCCTTCCAGGTCGTATTCAAAAATACGGTTTGTGGCATCTTTCATAAAGCCGGCAAACAATTTATCCGCGGCCATGGTAACCTGCTCCATGACTTCATCCCCTTCAGGTATTATTACCTGGCGGTTTGCGGAAGCAGGAGCCTTGGGATCAATAAGCACGAGTTTACGATTGGGGGCGTTTTCGTTGGTGCGAACCAGCAATTTGTCCCCGATATTATCAATTACCGAGTATTCATTTTCAAAACCGCCTGCAATTTTTACAAACTGGGTCCCGGGTTTGGTAAGGTCCTTGCAGAAGAGTGAATTTCCGCTGGTGCCTTCACTTTCGGAAAGGACCAGAAAATGCTCGTCCTCGGTGGTACCTGCATGATAGCTGCGCAACGGGAAATTCCGGTTCTCAAAAATCAGCTTATCATCAGCCTGGGGTGTCCCGAGCTTATGAAAATACACCTTGTGGTATTCGTTGCGGTTGGAGAGCTCTTTGCCTTTAACAGGCTCATCGTACCGGCTGTAATAAAACCCGTCGCCCTGCCATGAGGCACCCGAGAATTTCACCCATTCAATTTTATCGGGCAGATTTTTACCGCTGGCAATATCCAACACATTGAATTCAGCCCAGTCGCTGCCTGCTTTATTAAGCGAATATGCCAGGTATATTCCGTCGTGCGAAACGCTCAGGTCGCCAACAGCAATCGTGCCGTCAGCAGCAAGTGTATTGGGATCGAGCAAAATGCGGGGCGTGCCGCTTATGCCCTTTTGAACATAGATCACACTCTGGTTCTGCATGCCTTCGTTTTTCCGGTAAAATATCCAGTCTCCTTTTTTAAACGGAACCGTTAGCTTTGGGAAATTCCATAATGATTCGATACGCTTATGTAGCTGGTCATGAAAGGGGATTTTACCGAGGTAATCCCGGGTAATTTTATTCTGGGCAACCACCCACTCCCCTGTCTCGGCCGAAGTATCATTTTCGAGCCAGCGGTATGGATCAGCAACCAGGGTGCCGAAATAAGTGTCGGTCTGGGCAACTTTTTTAGTTACCGGATAGTTGATTTTTTCCTGCACAAGCGTGTTGTTTTTACAGCTCATCATTACTATCGGGAAAATGATAGCAGCTGTGATAAGTATTGATTTCATAAGAATATTTTAAAACGTTGTAAAAATAGAGAAAAATGCAGGAATGCAAAATTATTTCCTAAGATTCAGGATAATTAAAGACGTATAAAAATAAACTCTATCATCACTTTATTACTGCTAAATTGCAGGGAAGAACACAATTGAATGATACTATAAATCCGCAATCTAAAGTATATGAAATTATTTTAACTATTCACCCTGATCAAGATTCACTTTCTCAAGAGTAATTAAGGGGCCTAGAGTGCCTATATTATCAGCAATTCATAGGATGAATGCTGATAGGCTATTATAAAAAAGTGTTGAGTGATTCACAAAACCTCAAAATGTTTCAAAATCTGGTAAGGGGTCTTAAGTTCACTAACATTATATTATATGCGTATCGGGAAACATTAATAAGTTGGTTATTGATGAATAAATATTACCCCTCCGCCTGTAGGCACCTCCCCTGATCCCGATAGCTATCGGGACAGGGGAGGTAGATATTAACTAACAGAGCTACAATCTGATAAGTTAGTATAAGCCTACTCCCTCCCTATTTTTTAGGGAGGGCAGGGGTGGGTAAAACAAAAAAATAAGACTTTTCTGTATTTTTCCTGATACTCATATTAAGTTAAGGGAGCACTTTAGGCATTTTAGGCACTTTTTACTTTTGGCACTGAATAGTTACAATTATTTTATAGATTTGCAGAACACTCCAATCTTGATCATTAATACTTAAATTGCTGATTATGAAATATGTAAAGTCGTTCAGGGCTAATAATATAGCAGATCTTGAAGAATCAGAAATCAGGGAGAACGAATTCCTGCACCAGTGCACTGAATATGACGAAGCAGGACATCCTGTTGAAGAAATTACATATACACCTGATGGCACTGTCGAACACAAATATAAATACCAGTATAACAGCGATGGTAAAATAACCAATGAATTATTGTTCGAAGCTGACGATGAACTTACCGAGCACCGGAGCATGGAGTACAATGCAGATGGTCAGCTTGTTAAGGAACTGATTCATTATCTCGATGGTACCGCTGATGAGTTACTTTTCACATATGACAATGCGGGACGGCTTATCAGCAGGAAAAGCATCGACAGTGATGGAGAATCGGGCAATTACGCTGCGAATGTTTACGAGGGTGATCACCTGGTTTCGGAAACGGAATACGATATGGCCGGTCAGATCATCACCCAACGAAAGATAGTGCGTGATGAGAATGGAAAGGCCACCGAAGAGCTTATTAAAACCCCAGAAGAAAACTACCATATTCTTTATAGTTATGATGAAAAAGGCGTAGCATCGGTGCGTCGCCGCTATGATGAAGACAAACACCTGGTGGTTCGCGATACCTTTACATACGACACCGAAGGACGCCTTTCCGAATCCATGGAAGAAACCTCCTCGGGAATCGAAATTACATATACCGCTTATGATGATGCCGGAAATGTTGTATTGCAGGAAGAGAAGACCGAAGACGACAATTTATTAAGTAGCATCGAACGAACTTACGATGAATCAAAACGCCTGCTCACTACTTCCGTTCTGATGCAAAGACCTGAACAACAAACTCCCCAGTATTACCGTATTCGAATGGAATACGAATAACAGCGCATGGTTATTTAACTATATTTCAGCCTATTGCTTTCTTCTATCCTGAAAAGCCATCCTTAAACAATAAATTTATCAGGACTTCATAGTTTATTCCCTTTCATTTTCGGCCAGGTACTGATCCAGTCGGACTGGTTTGTGCGTTACTGCCCAATCGGCAGTTACCTGGTACTGCCCTTTCAGATCGTTGAAATCGAGTAAAGGAAAATTTTCCGGAAAATCCGGAATGTAGACATAAGTCCGGGCGGCCAGTTCGGGAAAGTCATGCTGAAGTTTTTTCATACTCCTGATGAACCCGTTTTTTGCCATGTTTTCAATACGTAAATTTATTTTTACGGTAAACCTGGAATCGTTGTTCCCGAAATTCCGTATTTCATTGCTGAGATCGGGTTCCGTATCGCTTTTACGGCTGACAATAATGAGCGTATCCACACCAAAGTTCCTGTATTCCTCAAATTGAAGTACAGCTGTATACGGAAGGTGGTCATCACCTAGTCCCCCGTCGACAAAGGATGTGTTCGGTAACCCAAACGACTCACTAAATCTGGCAGGCGGAAAAATAACCGGTATGGCCGTTGATGCAATTAGTGCTTCTACCAGCTTATAAGCGGAATGGCTTTCATTATTTATTTTCAGATTGCTTAGCCGGTATGTTTTTGAATGTGGCGGTAGTGCTGCAATATCCGATATGGATATGGAACTCGGAATAGGTAAATCTCCAATTCGGTTATAACCGAGACTATCATTTACAATCCTCATCAGCAGGTTGCGATAAGGTATGTTGTTGGCCGGAAGTGCCCGTCCGTTTCGTATAAAAATATCGTCATTACTCAGTCCAAAGAGAATAGAATGATAACG
>JBBSBT010000075.1:0-9826 GCA_038250985.1 Bacteroidales bacterium | reverse complement strand
TCCCGGAATAAGTAATCCTGAAGAAAGCAGGTTTAATAATGCCTTGATTAGCGAAACCTTACACAATACAGGATCACAACCAGTTATAGTCACTTATTATTTTACGTTATCGTCGAGCCCGCTTTGTGATGCCCTCGATTCGGTCAAAGTTACCGTTAACCCAACACCGGTAATTAAGCCGGTAAGTGATGAAACCTTTTGCAACGGGAATCCGGTAAACGGAATAATTTTCAGCAGCCAGTCACCCGATTCATACTTTACATGGACTTCCAACAGATCAATAGGCTTTGGTGAAAGCGGAATCGGGAACATTCCTGTATTTACGGCTACAAATACAAGTGACTCATCAGTTATTGCAAATATTACAGTTTCCCTTACAGCAAGCAAGGATAATTGCGCGGGATCCGATGCCAGCTTTAAACTAAAAGTCCTGCCCACTCTCGATTTTATAAGTACATCTGACACAAGCGTTTGTGATAATTCCGATTTTAAATATATTGCAAAAAGCTCCGTTAAGGGAATAATTTTCAGCTGGGAACGAATGGATAATCAGGATATTACCCCTGCACCTAACGCGATAAAAGAAGATTCAGTGATTATGGAAACCCTTCATAATTTAACACCCAAACCTGTTGTTGTAAATTATAATTTTACGTTGAAATTCCCGGATGTCTCATGTTCTGTAACTAAAACCATAACGGTTACAGTAAACCCCACACCGGTAACTGACTTCATAAATGATACCACATTTTGCAACGGTTATGAAGTTAAAGGAATAAAATTCAAAAGCACCACCCCAAATGCATTTTTCAAATGGACATCTACAAAAAGTATCGGATTCGGATTAAGCGGCAAAGACAGCATCCCTACTTTTACTGCCGCAAATAATAGTACTCTCCCTATTATTGATACTGTTATCGTTTCAATAAAATATAGTTCTGATTCCTGCCAGGGATCGGACCGTACATTCAGAATTACCGTTAACCCATCTCCGCCAAAACCTGTTTTCAGCTGGCTTAATCTTCATAATGACAGCGTATGTAAAGGTTCTGCCAATATCAGTTTCAATATTAATTCGCCTGCCAGCGGCATTTCATATTTGTGGACGTCAATACCCGGAAGCCCCGATGTATCCATAAGAGATACCGATGACGCCAATACAGTAATATCATTCCCAAACCCTGGTAATAATGCAATAGTCAAGGCTTTTGCAATAAACACCACATATGGGGGCTGCGCGGATTCAGTTTCACAGGTAGTGAAAATCAGTAACGGATCAGGGATTGATGAACGTAGAATTTTATTGCAAAACCCCGGCAACATGCTTATTTATCCCGACAATTCGATGAATCCTTCCAACGGGTATCAATGGGGGTACGATTCACTTGTCAGAACAACACCCGACCGGGCTTACGGGCCACCCAAAAATATTGAGGGACAGGTTTACCAGTTTTTTATTCCCGGAAACAGGTTCATTGTTAATAATGCTTTGGATACAACCCGTTATTCGTATTGGCTTATACTTCAGGAGGGGAAGTGCTACAGCAGAGTGTATTACAACGGCCCTTATGCCAAACTAAAAATGGCATACGCACCTCCCGAAAGCAATACAGTTGAATTAAAAGTGATCCCAAATCCGAACAATGGCGTATTTGAAATTGATTTGAAAGGGAATATTTACGGAAATATTACTGCAAAAATGTACAATTCGCTGGGGCAAATGGTGAGCACTCAAAATTTCGTAAAAAACACTTCCGAAATGAATGGAAAGTTCAATGTTGCCGATCTGCAGGCAGGGCTGTATTATATAGTATTAAACAGCAGTGATTTGAAAAAAGTAGTGGCACGTTTTATTATTCAACATTAAATTAACAAGGGTATGAAATATAAAATAGTTCTGCTTATTATTTTGTTTCCTGTTCTTTTACCGGCTCAACCCCAGAGCAGGCTGGATAATCGTGTAAAACAATTGATACTAAATTACAAGGCATCCTGGACACTGGGAATTGACAGCAACAGCAGATCAGTGGATATAAGAACTTATAATAAATTCAAAAACCTGTTTGATGCAAGTGCCACTATTGATGATGACTTTAATTTTCAGTTTATTTCGGGGGATACATCGGGAGTGTATATTATGAACCATACAACAAAATCATTTGATGTGTATGCCCATGATGCAGCCCTCGAAGTAAGCAAACTAAGAATTGATACCACAGCTAAAAAAGATATTCAGGGCACATGGAAGAATGACACCATGGTCTATGAAATCGAACGAAGGGTTTACGCTGAAAAACCAAGAAAGTATTTGTTGAAGGATACAGCTGCACTTATAAAAAGCATCATAAATCATCATCCAAAAATCAAATTCGAAAAAACGGCTGATAACCCGGAGCATGACTTAAAATCTATGATGGACAGCCTCAAGGTTAAAATAACTAAAAACCCGGATTCAGTCTATAAATTCTTATCAACATCTGTTTTACGCCTGACTCTTATTCATGTAAATGATCTTGTGAGGATACTAAGAATTGAAAATATAAACAAGACGGACACAATTGCCTGTAAAAATGATGATGATAAAGATGGAATTTTAAATGGCGAAGAAGAGGTTAGCTACAGGAATAAATATGGCGTTTTTACAGCCAACGGCATGCCTGATGATGATCTTGATGGATTCACAAATTCCCTTGATAAATGTCCGAACACCTATACAAGTTCACAAGGAAATCAAGGCTGCCCGGAATCTTATTTTATAACAAACAACCAAATTGATGGGTTTATTGGTGTGCAGTTCAATTCGGCAGATATAAACCTTCCTGCACTGAATCAATTAGGTTACCTTGATGAATCCGGTCGGGATGCCATGGATGTGTTACAATCAAAAAAAGGGAGATTGCAAAATCCGGGTAAAGTTGCCGGGTTCAATGCCGGTTTAAATTATACTTACTTTTTTGGCGAAAAGCGAAAAAAAATCGGGATATCGCCCGGCCTGGCTTTTTCCACGTTTACGGCAACTTATTTGCTGACAGATCCGGTTTTATATACCTTCAAATCAACCGACGGAACGAATTATTACCGGAGGCAGGTTGCCATCAGTAGTTTGAGAGAAGATATCAAGTACAATATCTTTAATTTCCCTCTCTTGTTTGTTTATAGGTTTAAGCCAGGAAGTGATATTGAAAAGGAAGGAACAGATAAAGGAAAAATGAGAAAAAAATGGGGATTCAGCCTGAAAGCAGGTCCGTCATTGATGAAGTTCTATACTACATCCGATTATAATTCATTGATCAATTTCGGAGGATTGTACCAGGTGGATACCATTACCAAAGATGCAATTACGTACTACGATCATTTCGACCTGGGTTCCGCCTGGAATATTCTTCTTACTTCCGAAAGTATCAATGCCCAAAATCCAAAACCAGGTGCTACTGATGTATTTTCCCGCTTGTATGCACTATCGAACGGTTATGATTTTGCTGACAATAAAAACTATCGCGATACACAAAAAACATCACGGACAACGATTGCCTTTAATTTCGCCTTCGACGGCCAATATTTTATCACCAAAAATCAAGGCGAAGAAAATGGATTGTCGCTTAAACTGGGATTTAATTTCGTTTATGCTCCTTTGCCTGAAAGAAAAGACAAATATGTACCGGTTAATAAAACTACCGATGCATTTAATTCAATTTATAACAGCAGTGCAAAATCGGTTTACAGTGCCTGGGGTGTCAATGTGGGCTTTGTTTACAGGTTTTAAAATATAAATAAAGTCTTTCAATATGTATTGCAAAGACATTGATAACATTCCAAACTTAAAATAGCATTAAAACAATTAAAAACTTCTTTTTATGGACGCAAACACTTTCGCAGAGTATCTTGAAAAAAGGTACCAGAACCAGATGGATTATTATTCAAAAGCTTCATCAAAAAACCAGAAGAAATATAAGAATTTCCAATGGATGCTGATCATTTTGTCGACACTTACCACCATCATGGCCGCATTGCCCAGGGATTTATTCGATCTGCAATATGCAGTTGTGTTATCGGCTGCATTGGTAACCATAATCACTTCAGCATTAAAGACCTTTCAATACCAGGAATTATGGGTGAGCTACCGTGCAACCAATGAACAATTGAAACCGGAAATCTATTATTATCATTTCAATGTGGGTGATTACGGAAAAGAAGGAGCCGACAAGGAAAGCATTTTCATCAAACATGTGGAAGCCATATTAAGCAAGGAACACGATGGCTGGCCTATCATTAAAAAGATGAAAGAAGCTGATGAAAAACCGGTTCAGCCAAAAGGTGAGCCTCAGCAGGAAGCAGAGGACCAGGCACAGTAAAAATCCTATGCATAGAAAATAGCCGGAGCATGCAATATTGCTTGTTTCAGAAAGTTATAGAAAGAAATTTATCCTTGGGTAAATTTCTTTTTTTTATTTTTCTAAAAAACAAAAAAGAAACCTGAAACGAATAATCTTTTCCAGATTCTATATGTACATTTACGCGCATTTATTTCATAGATAATAAGCCTGACAGTTGAAATAACAGAAGTGATAAAAGTTTTAATTTAAAGGGTTATCAATCAAAATATTGCATACAAATTCATTCATTTTTTAAATAAAAAAAATCCCCTAAGAACCCAGGTTAAATTATGAAAGAGCATGGCATGAACGAACTGCCTTTGATGAATGAAAACGAAGGCATTGTACTATTTTACCCGAATGTTTCGGAAAACGCAATTGATGAAGTGTCTAAAGTGCTGCGCTCGCGATGGATAGGGCAAGGACCAAAAGTTGGCTTGTTCGAGAAAAAATTTGAAGAACGGTTTTTAACTGATAATACGGCGCTGGCCGTCGGTTCCGGAACCGATGCACTACATATGGCTTATATTTTAGCAGGGATCGGTCCCGGCGATGAAGTGATTGTTCCGGTTTTCACCTGTACGGCAACCAATATACCGCTTTTATACCAGGGTGCAAAAATCATGTTTGCTGATGTGGACCCTGACACACTGAACATTAATGTGGCTCATGTGAGGAAATTGGTGAATGAACGGACAAAAGCCATTGTTTGTGTTCATTATGCCGGTTTGCCTTGTGATATGGATGAACTGAAACAAATTGCCAAAGAATATAATATCCCGCTTATTGATGATGCCGCTCATGCACTGGGAGCAACCTACAAAGGCCGTACAATAGGTGAGATAAGTGATTTTTCGGTCTTTTCATTCCAGGCCATTAAGCATATTACAACCGGAGATGGCGGCATGCTTACTATAAAAGACAAAGACCTTGTCGAAAAAGCCAAACGGGTGCGGTGGTTTGGCATCGACCGCTCAGCCAAGCAAATGGGGGTATGGGAAAACGATATTTATGAAGTCGGGTATAAATACCAGATGAATGATATCGCAGCCGCTCTGGGCATTGCTGCCTTAGCCGAATTTGACGCTACTCTGAAATATCGTCAGCTTCTATTTGCGGAATATGAAAAGCAGCTTTCGGGTATAAAGGGCATTAAACTCATAGGAACCGGTTTAACGGATCGTGAGCATGCGGCATGGTTATGTACAGTCCTTGTTGACCGTCGCCATGACCTGATGAATAAATTACGCAGTTTTAAGATTGAATCGAGCCAGGTTCATTACCGCAACGACCGGTATACCGTTTTTGGCGGGCGCAGATCGGATCTCCCGTTTATGGATTCAGTGGAGGAAAAGTACCTGGTACTTCCGCTGCATTTAAAGATGAAACCGAAGGACGTTGAGTATATTGGCAATGTGATCAGAAGCGGATGGTAGAGGAATTTGAGGGTTACAGGGTTACAGTACTTCGACTACGCTCAGTGTGACAAGTTTCCTAACTACCAACTGACAACTGATAACTCCTTACTCACTTTTCACTCTTCACTCTTCAGTGTGCCAAAAACCGGTTTATCTTATTCCGCAAAAGGTGCCAACGAAGTACAGTTGTCATTTCAGGTTCTTTTAACGGGCCATTCCACGTGGTTCCAATCCTTAAATAATATTTAAAAAAGGTTGAACTGCTGATCCCCCATTTAAAAAGGAATTGTTTGCGCCCGTCATTTTTCTTCACCCGGCTGGTTGAAAGCGAAAGAAAATGGTAAGCCCTGCTGGCCGAAACACCCTTAAAACGACGAACGCCCAGGTGCCATAGCTTCATCATAAAATCAGGATCGGAATACATTCCCGGCGAAAACTCAACACTCAATCCGCCCATCAAATTCCATATCCGGCGATCTATTACCATAGGATACCAGTTGCAGCCATTCCAGTCGTGAAAAGGGTATTTATCATAGCTTTCCAGTAATTCCGTTTCCTTGAAATCAGCAGCTTTCCGCCCGAAATCATAAGGGCCTATCACACATTTATACGTTGTAACATGAGGTTGTATCAGGGTTCCCGAAAGACAGAAATAATGGTCTTCCTGTTTCTGGATTTCATCCCATAATGCCTTATCCCAGTCCGGGCAAACATACATATCGTCATCAATCAGGCAAATATAATCCGAATCAGCCAGGCTGTATGGGGCGTTAAATCCATAGCAAACGCCTGCATTTTCAATGGAATACGTGTAACTGATTTTATTTTCCTTAAGCCATTCGAGTGTGCCATCGGTTGCCTGGTTAGCATGTACGATAACCTGGTGATGGAAATGTGAATTCTTCCGGATGCCATCGATACATATCTTGAGAATATCCAGGTTATTCCACGAAGGAATAAGGATTGAAAATAAAGGTTCGTTTACTTCATCGACTTTATGATAAGAGATTTTTCCGGGATTCATAAGTATAGATTCATTGATTTTTTCGATTTCGACCCTCTATTAAAACGAATTAGTTATAGTTAGTTAATAAAAAAAAACCATAAAAGGAAAAGTAAAAGAAAATACAAACCAGGAAAAGTTGAATTACAGTTCAAAAACCTTCTTCTCCCCACCCGCCTTATACATCATAACATGCGCCTCCTCAATGGTAACCAGGCAGCCATAACGCACACTTTCGAGGTAAGGCTTGATCACCTTAAAGAAAGCTTCGATTTTTTGGCTTTCATCAATTATCTCAACCACCACAGGAAGTTTTTCATTGGTTTCCCAGAACTTGGCTGAATGCACAACACTGCTTCCGCCATATCCCATCACACCTTTATGAACTGTAGCCCCGGCCATTCCGTATCGCCTGGCGGCAAAAACCAGCATTTCATACATGGGTGTGTGCTTCAGTTTGTCAGTCGAACTGGTGTACACCCTCAGAATCTGAACATTATCGTTGGTTTTCATCTTACAGGATTTTAATGAGCATGATGCCTGCAAACGTAGCCAGCAATCCAATAAATATACTGCTGCCCGTGTATAAAAAGAAATTGAATAATTCGTTGTCGCGGAGCATAGCCATATTTTCGGCCGCGAAAGCCGAAAAAGTCGTAAAGCCGCCGCAAAATCCCACAGTTAAAAAAAGCCGCCACTCGGTGCTGATAAAATCACCTTTCTCAGCAATACCGTACAAAATACCAATTAACAAACTGCCCAAAACATTTACTGTAAACGTTCCATACGGAAAAGAGGATGGAAAATATGCAGCAAAATAGCGTGATGTCAGGAACCGGGAAACGGTTCCCAGGAAACCTCCTGTTCCAACCAGTAGTATCAATCTGAGCATGCGCGTTTTTTAAGTCAAATGTTTAATGGTTCAAAAGTACGAAAGTTCAATCTTTACTTCCACTTGTTTCCCATTTATTTTCAAACACAACCCTTAAAACTGAAAGGCAGTACTGTCAACTATCTGCTTCAAAGAAATCCCGCTACCTTTTTTCTATTAACTTTTTTCTATTAACTTTTAACTATCGGTCATCCCTTGTTATTCCATCATTTTCAGGCACTTCTCAATACTGTTCCAGGTATGCTCAATATCGTGATCGAGACCTACACTGAAGCGAACCAGGCCTTCGGATAATCCCATATCATGCTGAACTTCAGCTGGAACTTCGCTTGAAGTACTTTTACCCGAATTGCTGAATAAAGTTTTAAAATATCCCAGGCTCACGGCAAGATACCCCACATCATTCATCTCCATCAGTTCCATAAAGCGTGAAGCTCTTTCACTTGTAAGCAGGTCAATTGAAAGCATGCCGCCAAATCCGAAATCCGGGTTCATCTGGCGCTTTAAGGCTTCATAACCTTTATTATCCGGCAAGCCGGGATAATTGATTTTTAATCCGGCCTCTTTCATTTTAAGAGCCAGGTATATGGCATTTTTGCTATGTTGCTGCATACGTATATGAAGTGTATGCAGATTCTTAAGTATACTAGACGAACGAAGCGGATCAAGCGCCGGCCCCAAAAGCATGGCTGTGCCGTTGTTTACATCAATCAGGGAATTGATAAAATCGCGTGAAGCACAGATAGCGCCTGCAACACAATCATTTTTGCCATTAATGAATTTGGTCATACTGTAAACCACTACATGCGCACCCAGGGCCGCAGGCTGAATAATCATGGGGGTAAACGTGTTGTCGACCATCAATATCACATTGAACTCGTTGGCGATGGCTGCCAAAGCCGGGATATCAGAAATCTGCAGCAAAGGATTGGTCATCGATTCGGTGTAGATGATCTTTGTTTCGGGAGTTATTGCTTTACGAACCGCAGCCAGGTCGGTGATATCCACGAAAGTGGTTTTAATATTGAATTTCGGCAGGTAATTCTGCATAAATGCAAAGGTTCCGCCATAGGTGGTAATACTCGAAACAATATGATCGCCGGAGTTACAGAGTTGCAGTATAGCCGATGTAATAGCAGCCATACCCGATGCAGTTACCCAGGCTTCTTCGGTACCCTCCATGGCAGCAAGCACATCCGCCAGGTATTTATTGCTCGGGTTCCAGTGCCTTGAATAAAGAAAACATCCTTCGGCCTCACCATGAAAGGTATCCGACATGGTTTTGGCCTGTAAAAAGGTAAAAGTGGCCGAATCGGTGACGGATGGATTAACATCGCCAAATTCGCCAAACTGTTTCATTTCGAATATCGCGCGTGAGGGATCGTGTTTCATAGGACTTTTTTTATGTGAAATTACTGTTTTTTATTCAATGGTTATGTTTCAGACTTTTGTGTTATTTGTAAATAGTGCCCTGTGCAAAGTGCTTAGTGCCTGGTAAAAATGTCGGATGACCTGATTTCTCAATTTTATTAACCGGTTGTCCGGATATTCAAATATTTTTCTTGTTGAAGGTGCCTGTATTGAGGAAGGCAAAACTACCATATGATTTATAATCCGGCAAGATGTTTAACATTTTGAACTCATATTTGAATTAATATTTTAATTTTGAAACTTTTTAACTGTTTAAACTTTCATTTTTAATTAATATCAAAGGAACCATGGAGTCAAACTTTCATCTTGATGCACTCGACCGCAGGATTGTGGAACAATTAATGAAGGATGCACGCACTTCGTACGTTGAAGTAGCCAGGCAATGCAAAGTTACCCATACCTCAGTGCACCAGCGAATTCGAAAAATGAAGGAAGCCGGTATCATATCCGGATCACAACTGGTTTTCAATCACAAAAGCATGGGATATCTTACCTGCGCTTTTATCGGGATACAGGTAAATCTCACCTCAACCAGCACACACAACGAAGTATTTAATAAAATACAGCAAATTCCCGAAATCGTGGAATGTCATCATATTTCCGGGAAATACTCACTGCTCGTAAAGATTATCACCCGGAATAATGAGCACCTTAAACAGGTAATTGTTGAACAGATACAGTCCATTCCCGAAATATCCTTTACCGAAAC
>JBBSBT010000074.1:0-9838 GCA_038250985.1 Bacteroidales bacterium | reverse complement strand
TTTCGGCTATCGGTTCAACGGCCAGCCCTGAAAGCACTTTCGATTTCACACCTACGCTTTGCAGGGCCGATTGCAAGGCCAGGCTATTGATTACCGTGGCCAGCATTCCCATATAATCACCCTGCACCCGGTCGGTGCCAATATTGTTGCCTTTCAGCCCGCGGAAAATATTACCTCCGCCCAACACCACAGCTACCTGGGTTCCCTGTTCAACGGCCTTTTTTATTTCGTCAGCATACAATGCGAGCATATCGGTATCAAAACCTTGTCCTGAATTCCCTGCCAGCGACTCGCCGCTGAGTTTAAGTAAAATGCGTTTGTATTTCATAATGATGTATTTAATTTCAATCATGAAAGATAATGGTTCAAAACTATTCAGGAATGAACTTATACTTTTGAATTTAATATAAATGTTAACCTCTCTGGCAGCCGGAACGCATTTTTGAATAATGATTAAACTTTTGCAACTTCAAAAACACTAAATCACAATTCACAGTTTAAGTCTTCCAGTGTCAGACACCCTGCGGGTGTGCAGACACTATTCACTATTCACTATTCACTATTCATTATTCACTATTCACTATTCATTATTCACTATTCATTACGCCTCATCTCTGCCGTGACAGGCTTTATATTTCTTTCCGCTTCCGCATGGACAAGGATCATTACGGCCCACTTTCTTCTCAATCTTTACAGGGCCGGTAACTGTATTTTCGCTGGTGCGCTGACCAAGGATATCGCTTCTGTCTTCGCGCAGGCGACTGGTATCGGTGCGCTGTGGCTGACGTACTTCTTTTACCTGGTCGGCCTGCTGTACGGGTAAGTTTGCCCGCGCCAGAAACCCGATAATATCCTTATTCGCTTCCTGGAGCATAGTTTTAAACAGGCCGAACGATTCCAGCTTATAAATAAGCAAAGGATCTTTTTGCTCGTAACTGGCCGATTGAACGCTTTGGCGCAGTTCATCCATTTCACGGAGATGTTCTTTCCATGCATCGTCAATTACACCTAATGTAATTCCTTTTTCGATGGCCAGCGACACTTCCATTCCTTTATCGTCGTATGCCCTTTTCAGGTTAGCGGCAACCTGCATGGTTTTTATACCATCGGTAATAGGAATGGCAATAAACTGGTAGCGGGGATTATTTTCGTAAACGTCTTTTACAACCGGGTATGCCAACTCGGCAATACGTTTGGATTTAGCCCGGTAATTTTTGTAAATATGATCGAAAAGAGTATCAGCAAGAGGCTCCTTTTTACCTTCTATAAATTCCTTTTCATCGAAAGGACACTCGGCAGCGAAAGTAGTAAGCAGTTCAAGCCTGAATCCTTCAAAGTCACCGTCATCCTGGAAATCGGATACATAGTTATCGCAGAGGTCATAAATCATATTGGAAATATCCAGTGCAAGACGCTCGCCATACAATGCCTGGCGACGTTTGCCGTAAATTACCTCCCTCTGGGCATTCATAACATCATCATACTCGAGCAAACGTTTACGTATACCGAAGTTATTTTCTTCCACTTTCTTTTGTGCACGCTCAATGCTCTTAGTTATCATCCGGTGCTGAATTACTTCTCCTTCTTTCAGCCCCAGGCGGTCCATGATGCCGGCAATACTTTCGGAACCGAACATACGCATCAGGTCGTCTTCGAGCGAAACGAAGAACTGCGAACTTCCCGGATCACCCTGGCGTCCGGCACGTCCGCGTAACTGCCTGTCGACACGACGCGATTCATGCCGTTCGGTACCAATAATGGCCAGTCCACCGGCTTCTTTAACGCCGGGTCCTAATTTTATATCTGTACCACGTCCTGCCATGTTGGTGGCAATGGTAACCGTACGTGATAATCCGGCTTCAGCAACAATCTGCGCTTCCCGCTGGTGCAGTTTGGCGTTGAGTACATTATGAGGAATCCGGTCGCGGGTGAGCATACGGCTGAGTAACTCGGATATTTCGACCGATGTGGTACCAACCAGGACAGGACGGCCCTTTTCAATCAGTGATTTGATCTCGATAATAACGGCATTGAATTTTTCGCGCTTGGTCTTGTAAACAAGATCCTCATTATCGGCACGAACAATGGGACGGTTAGTTGGAATAACCACCACATCCAGTTTATAGATATCCCAGAATTCACCAGCTTCAGTCTCGGCAGTACCCGTCATACCTGCCAGTTTCTTGTACATACGGAAATAATTCTGCAGAGTTACCGTGGCATAAGTTTGGGTAGCAGCTTCAATTTTTACATTTTCCTTTGCTTCGATAGCCTGGTGCAAACCATCGCTGTAACGCCGGCCTTCAAGAATACGGCCGGTTTGTTCATCAACGATCTTCACCTTATTGTCTATTACCACGTATTCAACATCAATTTCGAACAGGGCATAAGCTTTCAGCAACTGGTTAACGGTATGGATACGCTCCGATTTTACGGCATAATCGCGAAGGAGTTCAGCTTTTTGTTCCGTCTTCTCTTTATCCGTTATCTGACCGCGTTCCATATCAGCGATCTCAGCACCTACATCCGGAAGGATATAAAACTTCGGATCATCATATGATTTAGTGATCAGGTCAATCCCCTTATCAGTAAGTTCGATGGAATTATTTTTTTCGTCGATCACAAAATACAGCTCATCGTCCATGATGTGCATATTTTTCGACTGCTCCTGCATATAAAAATTTTCGGTTTTCAGCAGGATTGCCTTGATGCCGGGTTCGCTCAGGAATTTGATGAGCGCTTTGTTCTTAGGCAATCCACGGAAAGTACGCAAAAGGGCTTCGCCGCCTTTTTTCTCATTTTCAGAAGAAATCTTACCATCGTCATTAAATACCAGCAGGCTTTTAGCCTCGGCAAGTAATTTAGTTACCAGGTTGCGTTGCTCATTATATAGCTTGGTGATTTCAGGCTTGAGTGCCTCAAATTCCTGGTTCTCACCACGAGGTGTGGGGCCTGAAATAATAAGCGGTGTTCGGGCATCATCAATCAGTACTGAGTCGACCTCATCCACAATGGCATAGTTATGCGGGCGTTGAACCAGCTCATCCGGATTTCGCGCCATATTGTCACGCAGGTAGTCGAAACCGAATTCGTTATTGGTACCGTAAGTTACATCAGCCAGGTAAGCCTGACGCCGCTCGTGTGAATTGGGCTCATGCCTGTCAATACAATCAACCTTGAGACCGTGAAACTCGAACAAAACGCCCATCCATTCCGAGTCACGTTTGGCCAGGTAATCGTTAACAGTAACCACATGCACTCCTTTACCGGGGAGAGCATTCAGATAGATTGGCAATGTAGCCACCAGCGTTTTACCTTCACCGGTACCCATTTCGGATATTTTACCTGTGTGAAGCACAATTCCCCCGATAAGCTGCACATCGTAATGTACCATATCCCAGGTGATCATGTTCCCCCCTGCCATCCAACTGTTATCCCAATAGGCTTTATCCCCGACGATGTTAACGCTGTCCTTCTTCGCTGCCTGGTCGCGGTCGAACTGTGTTGCCGTAACTTCAAGTGAATCGTTGAGCATAAAACGGCGCGCCGTTTCTTTTACAACGGCAAAGGCGGCAGGCAAAATTTCAAGGAGTATGTCCTGTGTTTTGCTGTATTCCTCTTTTTCGAGAAAATCAATTCGTTTATAGAGTTCTTCCTTTTCCTCAATATCTATATCGAAATCGGATTCAATCCGTGCTTTAATCGTATCAATCTCATCGCGCTCCGCTTGAAGGGCATCCTCAATTTTTTGCCTGAATGCTATGGTCATGGCCCGGAGATCATCATTATCAATCGATTGCAGTTTTTCGAATTCCGCCTTGGCTTTTTCAACCATCGGGTTGATGAGTTTTATATCGCGGTCGGATTTTGTACCGCCCGAAATCATTTTCAGAAGTGAGTTAAGCATTTTATAAACGGGTTAAGCAAATGTTAATTTGTCCAATCAAACATGCAAAGATAATGTATTATAGCGAAAGGCAATCATAACAAGTATCCGGAGACATGATGCTAAAATCAGAAGCAAATACCATACAAATATATATTTAAAGCCTTATAAGCGACAAAGTGGCAGGAAGGGATAGAGTTAAGAAAAAATGATGGGAAAGTGAAAACAAAGGTGGAAGAGAAGATAACTTTAAGATGAGATTATGATTAAAATTTAGCACTATCCCATTTATAACTAAATCGGGGCGTTGGTTTTGCCAGCGCCCCGATTGTTATTTGTTAATATTCATCTTCGTGAAAGAAGAAATCTTCTTTTGAAGGATAGTCAGGCCAGAGGTCCTCGATACTTTCATAGATCTCGCCTTCATCTTCCAGTTCCTGGAGGTTTTCAACCACTTCCATGGGAGCTCCCGAACGAACACAGAAGTCCTGAAGCTCTTCTTTAGTAGCCGGCCAGGGGGCGTCCTCAAGTTTTGAGGCTAATTCTAACGTCCAGTACATTTGTCAAAAATTAGGGTTAAATTTTTTGCAAAAATAATCTATTCAACATAAAAATCAATACCTGAAGCGAATTTGTGAATAACTAATTAAAAATTAGGTGATTCACCTTGATTATTTATTAAAAAACGAGACCAAATACAAATAATAATACAGTTTTATTTCTCTAAAACATCAGGTTTCCATGGCAAATCCGCAATGTTATTCATAAATGCGAATTCACGGGCCAGTACAAAAAGATAATCGGAGAGCCGGTTTACAAATTTTATCAGCATTGGATCAACCTCCGTAAAAGAAGTTAATTTAATAATGGTACGCTCTCCCCTACGACAAACCGTGCGGCATACATGGCAGAGCGACACCAACGGATGCCCCCCGGGTAAAACAAATGAGCTTAATGCCGGCAGATGCAGGTTCATTGTATCCATTTCATGCTCAAGTTCCATCACATCTCCCTCAGACAAATGCGGAAGCGATTGAGTTATATCTTTTTCAGGATCGGTTGCAAGAAGAGATTCGGCTGTAAATAAATTTTCCTGTATACGGAGTAAAACCGCGCGTATGTGTTCATCAGTAAGCTGATCGCGAAGGTACCCGATAAACGAATTCAGTTCGTCAAGTGTCCCGTATGCCTCAATCCGGTCGTGGTATTTAGGTACACGGGTCCCTCCGATAAGCGAAGTTTCCCCTTTATCACCGGTTTTGGTGTAAATTTTCCATTCTTTCTCCATGCTATCAATATTCCAGGATTCAAATTTCAAGTTCCAAACTCCAAGTACCTGATTTCCGGCTAAGTTTTTTTTACAACTAGTAACTAAAAAATTACCTAAACAACAATCTGAAAATCTTTCTCAAAGATAATTTTAAGAGAGTACAGATTTTTTTTTGACCTTGGGGTTTGAAACCTGGAATTTGGGACTTGCGATTTATTATTAAGGATAAACAATGGAACCGGTACTAATTGTTCAATGACTCGGCTGCTGTTATGATATTTTCATTCCGGTAATCATCAGATACCTGACCATCCATAAGCCGTATAATCCGGTGTGCATGACGCGCAATATCTTCTTCGTGTGTAACCAGAATTATAGTATTCCCGGCACGATGAATCTTCTCAAGCACGCCCATAATTTCGTACGAAGTAGTTGAATCAAGGTTACCAGTAGGCTCATCGGCCAGAATAATAGAAGGTTTGTTCACAAGTGCCCGGGCTATGGCTACACGCTGCCGCTGTCCGCCCGAAAGCTCATTGGGCCTATGCGAAGCCCTGTCGGATAAACCTACGCTGGCAATCACCTCGTTGGCTCGTTCGAGCCGTGCAGCTTTAGAGTAACCTGCATATACCTGCGGAAGCATTACATTATCGAGTGCTGTGCTCCGTGGCAACAGGTTAAAAGTCTGAAAAACGAAGCCGATTTCCTTGTTACGGATACGGGCGAGTTCGTTATCATTCAGTTTGCTCACATCCTGATCATTAAGAATATATTGTCCGCTGGTAGGAGTATCGAGGCATCCCAGTAAATTCATCAGGGTGGATTTGCCTGAACCCGACGGCCCCATCAATGCAACAAATTCATTTTTAAAAATAGAGATTGATACCGAACGCAATGCCCTTACTAATTCCGTTCCGACTTTGTACGTTCTGGTAATATCAGTTAAACGAATTATTTCCTTTTGACTCATCTGAAAAAGAGATAAATTGATTTGATAACAAAAGTAATAGTTTTTAGCTTGAAATAATTTGAAAGCCGGATTATATTTCAGATCTTTTCACTTTAGGTTAGATAATTACTTAAACAACATTGTCAAAGCACTTACTGTTCCTGTAATTCAAATAACTTACAAATTTGATTTCCCACTTATCTGACTAACATCCAATGACTGTTTTCTTTTTACCATTAACACATAACTATTATCTAATACCTGATAACAAATTTCTGTTTACTCAGTTCTTTTTTCAGAAACACGATTCCCATCCTGAAAAGATCGATGCTAACGGTAACACGCTCATGGTCTGTAATTTCATCCCATGCTTTCTGCATACCCGGCGACCAGTGTATATCGTCAAATACAAATACTGTTTCATTATGGGAGATGCTTAGTAATGTTTCAAAATTAGCTACAGTTGCATCGTAAGTATGATTACCGTCAATAAAAGCGAAATCCAATTTTCCGGCCTGGGCGATAACATCCGGCAGTACAATGTCGAATCGGCCGATATGCTGTTCAATATTCGTAACCTGCAATTCATTGAAATTGGCTGCGGCCTGTTCTGATTTTGTCGTGCATCCTTCTAATGTGAAGACGGCTGCATCGGAGTTAGGCATCGCCAGGTACAGGGTGCTAATTCCTACGGAAGTACCTAATTCGATTAGTGTTTTTGGCTTAAAATATTCCACGAGCCTGAATAACAAGCGACCATATTTTTCATTTACGGCAGTATTCCGAACAATGGAAGCAACACTTTCGAAGCGGTGCTGATATTCCTTTTGGTTTGAACCGGATCCGAAATCCGTAATTTCTATGACCTGGGATTTACGTAAAAGCGTTTGCCTGATTCGCCTGATCTGCTGAAAGGCATGGTTATCCTCACGGTTTCTGAAAACTTTATCCACCAGGGTGTAAACAAAAGGAGAATGCACGGAGTGCCGTGTACCCGATTTACTCAGGTAGCGCAGGTAGGCTATCAATGTATATAAATTTCGTTTCATTACTTAACATTACTGAATTGTAAAAATAAATTCTCATATGAAACTAACCTTGTGTATTTTTGTTCCCTGATAGAATAAAAACCGGATTACATGTTATTTCATAGAATTATTGCTAAAGTAAATAATTATCTGTCGCTCGTTAAATTTCCGCATACAATATTTGCGTTGCCTTTTGCATTGCTTGGATTTTCGCTTGCTACCATCCACAACAGTGATTCATTAAGCTGGAAACTGTTGGGCCTGGTTTTGCTATGCATGCTTTTTGCCCGAAACGCAGCCATGAGTTTTAACCGCTGGGCCGACAGGGATATTGATGAGATTAATCCACGCACGGCTTTGCGCGAAATACCAGCCCGACTGATCGGACAGCGCTCCGCTTTGATTTTCAGCCTTGTTAATGCCTTGCTCTTTGTGACAGCCACCTGGTTTATAAACTCGCTTTGTTTTTACCTTTCACCTGTTGCCCTGCTTGTAATATTGGGATACAGCCTTACCAAACGATTTACATCGTTATCGCATTTTGTTCTTGGTCTCGGACTCGCACTGGCTCCGACAGGCGCTTACCTTGCAGTTACCGGAACATTCAACTGGATTCCGGTTATAATTTCATTATCAGTGCTTTTCTGGGTTTCGGGCTTTGATATTATTTATGCGTTACAGGACGACGAGTTCGACCGTGAAAACCATCTTCGTTCCATTCCCGTTATGCTTGGCCGTAAAAAAGCGCTGAATTTATCGCTGGTATTACATATCATTACAGCTTTCCTACTTATTGCAGCAGGTATACAGGGCCACTTTAAAGCCATTTACTGGGTAGGCCTGGGGATATTCACGATACTCCTGTTTTACCAGCATACCATAGTTAAATACAATGATCTGAGAAAGGTGAATATTGCATTTTTTACCCTGAACGGAATTGCAAGTATTGTATTTTCAATATTTGCTATTACTGATCTGCTGATTTAGTATCAGTTTCCTGAATTAATGTCTTTTTTGTTGCCAACATAACTGCCTGGTCGAAAACAGCCTTATCTGCCGGGTGAAATTCGAACGTAATCGGCGTGTAAAAAATGGGTAAATCCCCTAAAATAGCCTCAGCCTCAGCATTCTGAAGGCGTTTTGCATCTTTCTCGGTGGTGACAATTATTTTTCGCTTGGTCGGCAGGTTATTAAATTTCTCTTTAAGCATTAACAAGTCCTTCTCATTGAATTGATGATGATCAGGGAATTCAATAATCTCCAGGTCGGAGCACATCCTGCGGATATATTCCTCCATAGGTCCGGGATTGGCAATTCCGGTTACCATAATTATTGAATATACATTTTCGGTTTTCGACGAATACTTGCATCGTCCTGAATACACCGTCTGAAAAGGAAGATAGTTAATATATGCAAAGCATACCAGTTGGCCAGGATAGGCCTCAATCTCTTCGAGCAGCTGTTTGCGAACAATAGGCGAAAATATACGAGGCGTTTTTGTAACAACAATTATATCAGCCCGCTTCCGTCCCGAAATAGGCTCTCGTAATTTTCCAAGGGGCAAAAGCCAGTCCTGGGTGAAAAGCTTAAAATAATCGGTTACCAGTATTGATAATTCCGGTTTAACAAACCGGTGTTGAAAGGCGTCATCAAGTATCACGACATCAAGGCCTTCAATATCTTTGATCAGCGTCCGTATACCCGTTTTCCGCTTTTCGCAAACGGCTACGTTGATGCCGGTAAACTTTTCGTGGTATTGCAACGGTTCGTCCCCTATGGTTTCAACCGTCTCATTTTCACCAGCAAGCCGGTATCCTTTTGTTTTTCTCTTATATCCACGGCTGAGTGTTGCGAGGTTGGAACCCTCGCCTGATAAACGTACCAGGTATTCCACCATCGGGGTTTTGCCTGAACCTCCGGCAATAAGATTACCAACAGAAATTACCGGGATTTTAAATTTTTCGGAAGGAAGTATTTTAATATCAAATAAAAAATTACGTACCCGGATGATTAGTCCGTAAAGTAGTGCAAAAGGGAAAAGCAAAAATCTGAATGCTTCCATGATATCAGATAAAAAGAGATGAATAATACTCGTGAAATAATACTCTCAGATACAAAGTTATTATTTTATTCCAAACATATTGGTCCTGATGTAAAAATACAATAAAAAAGGCGATTCTTTCAAGATAAAGGAATACATATTTGTAATAAAACCGCTTTTTAGCTAATTTTACAATTTTCCCAAATTAACTTCATTAAAACATGGTACTATCCGAAATTACCTCATTTCTGAATTCCCGGATTCCACTATCCATGCAGGAATCCTATGATAATTGCGGACTATTGCTGGGACATAGTGATACTGAAATTACCGGGATACTGATCAGTGTAGATATTACAGAAGAAGTGATGGATGAGGCCATTAAAAAGAGATGCAACCTGCTGATTTCGCATCATCCGCTGATCTTTTCAGGCATTAAAAGCCTTACCGGCAGTACCGAAACCGAACGGATTGTTATCAGGGCCATTAAGGAGAATATTGCTGTTTTCGCCCTTCATACCAATCTCGACAATCATTATGAAGGTGTTAACCGCTTACTATGCAGCAAACTTGGAATTGCTGATGCTGAAATACTAAAACCAGTTGACGGAGGGTTACGAAAACTGGTTACATTTTGTCCGCCTTCGCATGCCGGGCAGGTGCG
>JBBSBT010000073.1:0-9848 GCA_038250985.1 Bacteroidales bacterium | reverse complement strand
CTTTCAGCGCATTAAAATCGCCGTACCATACATTTATATTTTTTGCTTCTGCTTGTATCATTCAGGGATTAAGGTTTTATTGGTTTGAAGTCCCGATAGCTATCGGGATTGAAGGGTTTGAAGGGTTCAATGCTTCGTGCACAAGGGTTTAGCTTCGCTGAGGTCGCTGCGCTCAGTTCAGAGTTACAGAGTTTCATTTGTCATTCAATTGATATACATTTTTCACTTTTCGTTATTCACTGTTTTATCTAGTCCATTTTTACTTTTTTGTTCAGGTAACGCCTTAACAAACTTGCAGCTGTATTGATAATAAGCACTATGGCTATAAGTACGAAAGCTGTTCCGTAAGCCATCGGTCTTGATTCCTCCATATTGGTTCCACTGGTTGCCAGTACATACAGGTGATATGGCAGGGCCATAACCTGGTCGGATAAACTGGATGGCAGTTTCGGCAGAAAATAGGCGGCAACCGTAAACAAAATTGGTGCTGTTTCGCCTGATACCCGGCCAATGGATAAAATAAGCCCTGTAATAATGTTAGGATAGGCTATTGGAAGTACAACCCTCCGGATAGTCTGAAGTTTGGTAGCTCCGAGCGCATAGCTTCCCGTACGCAGTGTATCGTCCACAGCTTTTAAAGCTTCTTCGGTTGTACGGATTACAACCGGCAGGGTTAACAAGCCCAGGGTCAGAGAACCTGCGATTATGGAGTCACCGAATTTCATATAGTTTACAAATAAAGCCATTCCGAACAATCCGAAAACTATAGAAGGAATGCCGGCAAGGTTGTTGGTCATCATACGGATAAAGCGTTTGAGCCAATTGTCGGTTAAATATTCATGGGTATAAATACCTGACAGAACGCCGACAGGAAAGGCCACAATCATACTTCCCAGTACCAGGCAACCGGTGCCGACAATTGCCGGGAAAATACCGCCTTTGGTCATGCCATCCCTGGGCATGGAAGTAAGAAATTCCCAGTTAACAACATGTATGCCCCTGATGGCTATAAAACCAAGAATAGAGAACAGTATACCCACCACCATAAGACTGATAAGCCCGAAGGTAATAAATGCTATTTTTTGTGTAATTTGTTTTTTTGTCACTTGTCTTATTTTTTACCGGGGTCTGCGTCGGCTATTTCCTTTACAATTTCCATTTGATTCGAAACTATTTCAACATCTGATCTCGAAAAATATTCCTTTATGCTTCGGGTTCCAAACCTATTTTTTTACAATTCACAACTCATTTTCAGCTAGGCTCTTTGCTTCGTATTTTTAATAAATTCGACGGTAAAATTTATGACGATTGTAAAAAGGAAAAGGACAATACCAAGAGCAAACAAGGCTTTGAAATGCATTCCTCCGTAGGGTGCTTCTCCCAGTTCGGCAGCTATGGTTGCAGGAATGGTGCGCGCCGGAACCAGGAACGAATGCGGTATGTTTGACGCATTTCCGGTTACCATCAATACAGCCATGGTTTCACCGATTGCACGCCCGATTCCCAGGATAATGGCTGTTGATATCCCTGATTTGGCATAAGGTATCACTACCCTTACCAGGGTTTGCCAGCGTGTGGCACCCAGTGCCAGGCTGGCTTCTTTTAATGCCTTTGGGGTGGTTCGCAGGGAATCTTCTGTAATGGTAATGATTGTCGGCAAAGCCATAATTCCCAGTACAATGCTTCCGGCCAAAACCGTTTCGCCAACTATAAGGTGGAATATCTGCTGGATAAGCGGCACTATAATAATGAGTCCGAAGAATCCAAAAACCACCGATGGAATACCTGCCAGCAATTCGACGACCGGTTTCAACAGGTTACGCAGACGTATATCAGCCACTTCGGCCATAAAAATAGCTGTAGCTATACCAAGAGGTATCGCGAAGAGTAGCGCCCCCAGTGTTACCATAAGCGTGCCAACGATCATCGGCCAGATACCGTAGCTGGGAATAGGATCGGAGGTAGGATACCATTGCTTGCCAAAAATAAAATCAGAAACCGTAATATCTTTAACTTTAATGGAATGCCCGTTAAAGTTAGGAGGCAGACTTTTCCCGGAAACATACATTATGGCACCAGGGTGGGTTACTATGAAATCATTTAGCTTTTCGGGAAGGAATTCTAGATTTGCACCCAATTCATCTTCAGAATAATAGGTGGTAATGTCGTTGGTAGTAAAAAGAATAATGCTGTCATTGGCACCACCCACTTTCGACCAGTTGGTAATATCCTGGTTAAATATTGCTTTTACCTGTTTGGCATCTAACTCCTGAACCGGATTTTGCTTGCTAACGCTGATTACAAAATTCTTTTCGAGCGGGGAACTATGAAAAAGTCCAATCCCTTCGCGGAACAAAAAGACGATGATTAAAATTACAGTAAGGCTGGTAATTGTGCTGCTTGAAAAAAGCACGCCTTCAATAAACTTTTCAAATATTTTTCTAAATTTCCTCATGCAGATTTCTGTCGCTCTTTCGGTTCTTTAAATCCTTTTTTTACTTATTTCAAAAGTAGGCTAATTCTATTTTGATGGAACAAAATATAATATTATGTTTCGGAGGCAACGAGTTACTCTTGATTTACTGAATCATTAGAAAATTTGTTGCAGGTATTTACGAAATTTATTTTATAGAAGAAAGAGAAGGTACACGGATACCTTCCCTTTCAACTTCACTATAAAGCTGGTCCAACCAAAACCAATTATCTTAAGGGTACATAGCCTTCGGTAAGTACTATTTTCTGACCTTCGGCCGACAAAACAAAATTTACGTATGGATTAACCAAATTTTCGCTTGCTACCAGGTAATAATAGTACAACGGACGGGTAATAGGATATTTCTTGTTTTTGGCATTAGCAATGCTGGGTGTTACATACGTTTTTCCTTTGTCGTACGAAACTTGTATAGCTTTAACCGATTTTTCAAGATATGCAAGCCCGACATAGCCAATTGCCCCTTTTGTCTGGCTTACAGACTGAACAACGGCGCCTGTCGCCGGCATCAAAAGAGCTGAAGTGGCGTAATTCTTTTTATTCATCACATGTTCCTTAAGAAACTCATAAGTGCCTGAACTGGTTTCGCGTGAGTAAACCACAATCTTATCATTTGTTCCGCCAACTTCTTTCCAGTTGGTGATTTTACCGGTAAAAATTCCTTCAAGCTGCTCGCGGGTAAGCTTGCTAACTTTATTGGCAGGATTTACTATAATTGCCAGTGCATCGTATGCAATAACGGTCTCCTTATAAGCTTTACCTGATTCTTTAAGTTTCATTTTTTCATCCAGTTTAAGGCTGCGTGATGCCTGGGCAATATCAGTTGTACCGCTCATCAGTGCCGAAAAACCTACTCCTGATCCGCCTCCGGTAACCATTATTGATGTTTTAGGGCTTTTTTTCATATAGGCCTCAGCTTCTCTTTGGGTAAGCGGTAAAACTGTATCACTTCCCTTTATTTTGAAACTTACACTTTGTGCCTGCAGATATGAAGCTGCAAATGCAATGATTGCAATTAAAATGATCTTTTTCATATTTCTTTGTTTTATTATTTTGATGCAAAGTAAGTGTTAGCTTATTATCTGAATTTTAAGCCAGTGTTATTTAATTGTTAACATGCAGAATAGAATTTATACTGGACTAAATAGATTAACTCATTCACACCATGCACTTTGTTGAATTTTTATTTTCTGTTTATTTAGGCTAGACCTCGTTCACAAGTGTCATTATCAACAATATCATAAAATGCAATGACTAAACCAGTAAGCTGAAAAATAAGTTTCATCCCTGATTTTATTGCACTTTACTAAACTCTATATATCCTGAACTTTTTCATTCAACAGCAAATCTGTCATCATTTTTTATAATTTATCCTGATGGTTTCCTGATACCTATGTATATGATTAATCTTTAGTTGATAAATAAAGCCTGTGCTGATCAGAATCACAACTAATATCAATTCACTTAATATAAACTTAACAATAAGCTAAGATTTCATTAATCAAGCATTAATGGATTTGAATTTCCTTTGCCGAATATATTTTAAAAGAAAATTCATGAAAACCAAAAACATTTACTTTTTCTTTCTTTTTGCCTTTATTGGCATTATGGCTACTGTACAAGCTCAGACCAGCCAACCTGTAGTTATTGATCAAGCCATTGAATTTAAACCCTCCGGGAAAGTGTGGGGTTATGTTTTCGGGGATTATTTCACAAAGCTCCATGCAGATGAATTAAACCGTGGCAATACACAATACGCCAACATGGCAAAGGGCTCTAATGCCTTTGCTTTCCGAAGAGTTTACCTGGGCTATGACTATCAGATCAGCAAAACATTCTCAACACAGTTAATATTAGCAAATGAAAATGATAATACCGATGCAAGCGGACAACGGACTGTATTTATCAAAGCGGCTAACCTTCGTTGGAAAAACATTGTAAAAAATAACGATTTAATTATCGGGCAATCAACAACGCCTCTTTTTTCTCTTAATTCAGAATCTGTTTGGGGCTACCGGAGTATTGAAAAAACGATTGCCGATATGCGTAAGCTCGGAAGTTCGAGCGACCTGGGCGTTGCCTGGCAGGGAAAACTTAACGATAAAGGCGACTATGGCTATAATTTAATGATCGCCAATGGTACATCGCAAAAGCCCGAAAATGATAAGTACAAGAAATTTTATGGCGATGTGTATGCCAAATTCCTGAACCAGCAGGTTATTCTCGATTTCTCGGGTGATTATGAAGCATCCTCATCCACGCAATCAAAGACTACAATGAAAGGATTTGTTGCATATCAGACTAAACTGTTTGCTGTGGGAGTTGAAGTTGTAAACCAGTTTCAAAAAGGAGCCTCAAAGGACACAACTGCAGGAGCGGCAAATGCAAAAATTGCAGATGTGGTTCCTTTTGGACTTTCTGTCTTTGTTCACGGACAGATTGTACCTGAGAAATTGAATTACTTTGCCCGTTTCGATACTTATAATCCCAATACAAAATTTAATGCGGATGTAAAATACTCAACCAAAATGGCCAGTGATAAAGAGAACTTCATTACGGCCGGAATTGACTGGACCCCGATTAAGAATCTGCATTTTATGCCGAATATCTGGTACAATTCCTATACCAGCATGAAGAACAACGTTACAGGTACAGCAAAAAATGATTATGACATGACTTTACGTCTTACGTCTTACTTTATATTTAAATAAAACCCTGACGGATATTCTCTAAACAGAACCCTGTACTGAAAGCAATAATTTACAATACTGTTGAATATCATTCAATTAACAGAAGTTTGTGGCTAAGTCTATCAGGTTAGAATAAATTCCGGAATCAGAATTCGCATCACCTTAGTTCCATCCAATAAGAGTAAAGATTAAATAAACCAATGCTGCAATGGCCATCGAAACAGGAATGGTAAGGATCCATGCGTATAAAAGGTTAATGGAAACTCCCCACTTCACAGCGGTTACCCGTCGCGTTATGCCAGTGCCCATAATTGCGCCGGTAATGGTGTGCGTTGTACTGACCGGTATTCCAAAAGCCTCGGTAAAAAACAACAGCATGGCACCGGCCGTTTCGGCTGCAACTCCTTCGAAAGGGGTGAGCTTGGTAATTTTGGTGCCCATGGTTTTTACAATTCTCCACCCTCCTGACAAGGTTCCCAGCCCGATGGCCGAATAACATCCGAATACCACCCAGTGTGGAATGGCATGTATCCTTCCTCCGACCATGGTAATGTTTGCCCATTCGGGGATGGAAGCCGGATCAACGCCATTGAAATAAACCATGAGAGAGGCTGCAATAATTCCCATTACTTTCTGCGCATCATTGCCTCCATGTCCCAGGCTAAAGAGGGCAGAAGAGAGAAGCTGCAGCTTTTTGAAATACTTTTCAAGTTTACTTGGGTTGCCATTTTTGAATACATTCAATAACAGTACGGAAAGAAAGTATGAGAATATCATACCGAGGATTGGTGCAAGAAAAATAAACGCGGCGATTTTAATAATCACTGATGAATGCACCACTCCCCATCCGGCATGAGCAATGGCAGCGCCTGCAAAACCGCCTACCAGGGTGTGCGATGAGCTCGATGGTATTCCCAGGTACCAGGTGAGCAGATTCCAGATAATGGAAGCGATGATACCGGCCAGGATGACAAAAAGGGTTATGGCAGCGGTATCCACAACTTTGGCGATGGAATCAGCTATCCTAAGTTCAAAAATGGCATAGGCCAGGAAATTAAAAAAGGCCGCCCACAAAACAGCCTGGAAAGGGGTAAGAACCTTTGTTGACACAACAGTAGCAATCGAATTGGCAGCATCATGAAAACCATTAATAAAATCAAAAGCAAATGCCAGTACAATTATGACAATCAGTAGAGAAAAGTTCATTATCAATATGTTAAGTGCAGGTGTTTTATTATCATTACCAGTATCATATCTGACGGTTAACCCATTTTAACGGCCAGGGTCGAAAAGATTTTAGCAACATCATCACATTTATCAATGGCTTTTTCAAGTGATGTCATGATATCACGTTTTTTGATCAGGTCGATGGCATTAAATTCATTTTCAAATAATTTTGCCAGGAACGCCTGGTAAATATCATCTACCTCAGATTCCAGTGTGCTGATCTTTTCATAAGAGGCTTCGTATTTCTTAAACTCATTCACATTTTTCACGCTTTTTAAAACCATCTGTATTTCCTTGTTGGCTTCCAGGATCAAATTTGCCACCAATAAAAATTCCCCCGGGAAGACAGACATCTTGAAAAAATTTATCCTTTTGGATGCTGAATTAATATAATCCACCACACTGTCCATAGCATTTACTAAATCAAGGATATCTTCCCTGTCGAAAGGAGTAATAAAAGTACCACTCAACTCGTTGAGCATAAGTTTTGTCAGATCGTCACCGACATGTTCGGCATCTTTAATCGCTTTGGTGTATTCAAGTCTCTTGTCAGGATCGGCTTCCTGAAGGAGCTGAACCAGAAGTTGTGATGTAAGCACCATGTTATCCGCAGTCTTGTTAAAAAGAGGAAAAAACTTATGATCTTTTGGCACCAGGAAACTAAAAATTGTGTCGAGTTTCATTGAAGATTCTATTTATTGTTATTTATTATAATCTGGAGCGAAATTAGACTTTTTATGTTATAGATATATTAAATTTATGGTAAGGATTTTATAGCACCCTATTATATGTTTTTTTTTCTCATTTTGAAAAAACCTATGCCGAGTTCCTGCTTGCATTGATATTGCCATACAGTGAACGTTCCACTATTTTTTCATAGGTCTTTGTATGAACTGATTGTTGCTCGATTTTCTGCAAGGCATATTGCTGAATAACGATCAACGGTAGCACAATATGTTCCCTGATGTCGATGGAATTGCGGGTATGAGGTTCTTCTTGCATCAGGATATCGTAGCCGGAAACAAACAGCACCATTTCCTTCGAGAGTTTGTATTCCTCGAATAAAATATTCCAGAAATCTTTGTATTCCGGATCTTTGGCGATGTAGGAAGTGAGATCGAAATTGCATTTTGATAACGACATCATGCTGTTGAGCATCAATGCCTTAAAAAAGGGAACTTCTTTGAAAAGTTTCTTTAACTCATCTGATTTCTCTTCCTGTATCAAAGTTTGAATGGCTGTTCCAATCCCAAAGAAACCAGGTACATTTTGCTTCAGCTGGCTCCAGGAACCTACAAAAGGAATGGCTCTCAGGTCCTTGAATTCAAGTTTTTTCTGATCACCCCGTTTGGCGGGTCTGCTGCCGATATTGGCTTTGTTGTAATATTTCAGCGTGCTTTTATTTTCGAGGTAAGGCAAAAACATGCTGTGGTTTTTGAGAGCCGTGTATTTTTCATAACTAATACGCGAAAGGTTCTCCATTAACTGCCTTGATTCGCCGGTGATATCGTTTTGTTTTGCGAAAAAATTATTCGACAAACCGGCAGTAAGCAGCTGCTCGCAATTGAAAATAAAATGTTCCTTGGTGCCGTAAGTACTTGTGATAGTTTGCCCCTGAATGGTGAGCTGAATTTCGTGGTTTGCAATTTTCTGGCTTTGAGCAGCATAAAAACGGTGTGTTTTGCCACCGCCGCGTGCCGGGGGACCGCCGCGTCCATCAAAGAATATGGCCTTTATATCGTATTGGTTGCAGACATCAGATAAATTCTCTTTCGTTTTAAAGATGGACCAGTTAGCCATAAGGAATCCGCCGTCCTTGGTGCCGTCGGAAAAACCCAGCATGATGGTTTGCTTATCCTGTCGTTGTTGCAGATGCAGACGATATTCCGGAATTTCAAAAAGTTCCTGCATGATCGGACCGGAGTTTTTCATGCCTTGCATCGATTCGAAAAGAGGAATGATATCAAATGTTATTTTTCCCTTTTCCCAGCCGCACCATCGGAAGAGCCCGTAAACAAACAGAACCGAGAAAATATCTTCCGAATTGCTTATGATATAGCGGTTGCAGCCATCCTGCCCGTTTTTTTTCTGGATAAGCTCAAGCTGCGCGATATTGATAATAGTGTCCTTAATCAGTTTATCTTCATACAGATCGGGATGAATATATAAATTCTTATGCAGCAGGATGTTTTTTAATTCCTCTTTTGAAAGCTCGTTGATGCTGGTTTTTATAAGATTTGCCTTTTTAAGGATTTCCTCAATTGTTTTATAATGCACGCTGTGATCCTGCCGTATATCGAGAGCTGCAAAATGAGTTTTGAAAATATTGACTTTATCAACCAGGTTATCAAGTTCATCCAGGTAAAGACTGTTGTATTTCTGTATTACCGAAGTTTTAACCTGGATCAGCGGGCGTATGATCTCTTCGTAGCTGATCGTTTTGGAAGCATCAAACATAGTTGTATAAAGGCTGGCCCTGAGATTTGCAATCGTATCTTCCACATCCCGGAAGGAGAGTTTTTGTTCCAGGTTTTTAATGTCATCGTAATAGCATTTCATCAGGGTCATGCGAAGCTCATCAGCCACTTTCATGGTTATATCGGCAGTCACAAACGGGTTTCCATCCCTGTCGCCACCGGGCCAGAATCCCAGTTTAATAATATCCGGGTTGTTGAATGCGCTGTTGCGGATATTCTTTTTTATATGAGAATATAATTCGCCGACAGCATCATAATAAAGGTTCCGGAGGAAATAAATAATATTTTTTGCTTCATCGAACGGAGTAGGCTTCTTGGTATTGATCAGCGAGGTTAATCCCAGCTGCTGCAAAGTGAGGTCGATTCCGTTAATATCATTTTCGGTAATCAGCGAACGCAATTTGCTTATAATATCAAGAACCGACGGCGGATAAAACTGGGTGGGATGCGCTGTAAACACAATACGAGTACCGAAAGTGGACAGCTTCCCGGAAATGTTTTCCTCATTTTTCTTTCCGTCGATCAAATGAAAGAAATCCTTGAGCGACAGGCTGGTTCCATGCTTTTCGAGATCAACGAATGCCGCATCTTCCACGCTGTCGAAGAGCACAATTTGCCGTTCAACATACTGTATAACCCTGAACATGAAATCGATCTTCTCTTCTTCCGTTTTTAGCTCCGTATGCGCGAGGAAAAAAGTATCAAGGATCTGCTGTGGTTCTTCCCCCGCTCCGAGTCCTGCTTCACACACATGATGCATCAACGGCAGAAGCATACCAACGTTACTGATACCCTGGAACGGAAGATTCAGGAATAAGCTGTTATACACATTGAACTTATTTCTCACCGATTTGTCGAACTCTTTTACTCTGATGGGTTCAGTCATATTTGTAGGTTGCTGATATGGGATTTCTTGCCGGAATCCTGTAATTATATTTACGAAGGCTATTTTACAAAATTAGG
>JBBSBT010000072.1:0-9849 GCA_038250985.1 Bacteroidales bacterium | reverse complement strand
TTCGAATTCACCCAAAGTATTTTCAGTAATCAAGAGTATTGCCAGGTCAATGGTTTTAATCACTTCACGGCTGCGGGCAATGCGTTTTTCACCCAGCATGCCTTCGTCGTCAATACCGGCGGTATCAATCAGTACCACAGCTCCCAAACCACCTATTTCCATATTTTTTGAAACCGGGTCGGTAGTGGTGCCGGGAACATCCGACACAATGGCAACGTCCTGCCCGGCCAATGCATTGATAAGCGAGCTTTTCCCGCTGTTACGTTTTCCGAAAATCCCGATATGCGGACGAATTTCTTTTCCTTTTTTCACTTTTGGTTCTTTACGATTGACGAAAATATTTCTGAACAATCTCCCGCAAGGGTTAATTATTCAAATACAACTGTCTTATTATTATAAACAAACACCCGGTCCTCAAACACCAATTGCATAGCTTTTGCAAGTGCTGCTGTTTCATTTTCTCTTCCTGCCCTCACCAGGTCCGACAGAGAAAATGTATGATTTACAGGTATAATCTTTTGGGTAATAATCGGCCCCTCATCCAGGTCGTTGGTAACAAAATGAGCCGTGGCACCAATTATTTTCACCCCGCGTGTAAACGCTTGCCGGTATGGGTTAGCGCCAATAAAAGCGGGTAAAAAAGAATGGTGGATATTAATAATCTTCAGTTTAAAAGCCGTTATAAACTCAGGCGATAAAATCCGCATAAATTTAGCCAGGATGAGGTAATCCGGGTTATACGGATCAATTAGCTTCACAATTTCTTCCTCAAAATCTTCCCTGCTTTTATTATGATGTTCAACCAGGTGAAAAGGCACATCAAAACGCTCCGTGATATTTTTGAGATCAGGGTGGTTGCCGATCACACATTGAACTTTCGCTCCCAGGGTTTTAAAATGATTGCGCGTAAGAATATCGCCAAGGCAATGGTAATCTTTGGTAACCAGTACAACGATTTTTTTCTCAGGCTGCGGATTAACTTTTACAATGGCAAAGTGAGGCAATACTTGTTCTATAGCCCTTTCAATATCATCCGGATTTGAAATCCGGTCGATCACAATTCTTGCAAAAAACTTATTCTCTTCCTGGTCCACATGTTCCCGCATCGAAATGATATTGTAACCGGCTTTTGCCAATACCGCAGAAATAGCTGCAACCAGGCCCACGCTGTCCTTACATTGTATTACTATTACCATGGCTTCAACAGGTCAAAATTCATTTTTTATACATCTTATTTGCACTGGAATAACTAAACCAGGTCATTCAAAGTGAAGCCGGTTTTCAACAAGTTTTCCGGCTTTAAAACGTTTTTTAGCTTATCCTGGTCTACCAGTTTTAACTTTTTATTTGCTTCAAATACATCACAACCGGAAGCTTTCATTTCTTTCGACAGCAACACGGCTTTGCGATATCCAATCAAAGGGCTTAAGGCCGTTGTAATAGCCGGGCTGCTGAACAAACGGGAAGCACCTGTCCCGGATGTTATGCTTAAGCCTGTAACCAGGTTGTCAGCTACCGTTTTATCGGCTGCAATTAAAAGCTTTATGCTTTCGAGCAATGCATGCCCGATTACAGGAAGGTAAGCATTCAGATCGAGGCAACCCTGACCACTCAGCGAACTGATCAGCATATCGTTGCTATATATTTTATGAGCCGCACTTATTACAAACTCAGGTATAACCGGGTTAACCTTTCCCGGCATGATCGAACTTCCAACCTGGCGCTGTGGTATTTTAACATCATGCATTCCGGCAACATCTGATGCTAAAAGCCGGATATCAGATACCATTTTCTCAAGGTTAACGGCATGAGCTTTCAAAATGGCATGCACTTCAACAAAGGAATCCAGGTTATTGGTGGCATCCGAAAGATTTTCGCTGCGTGTAACCGGAAGCCCAGTAAGTTTCTGTAAGGCAGGAACGACTTCCATAATAAAGAATTTCGGAACTGCCAAACCGGTTCCGACCGCACTACCGCCCAGGTTTACAATTTTTATTCTTTCAAAACATTTAGAAACCCTCCACCAGTCTCGCGATAAGGCCTCGCTGTAGGAACTAAACAACATTCCGTACGACGAAGGAACAGCTTCCTGCATTTGTGTATAGGCTATGCGAAGTTCATTCCGGTAGGTACTTTCAGTAATTTCAATCTTCTGACGTAGGATGTTTATTGACGATTCCAGGTCACCCAGCAATTGCATGATGGCCACTTTTAGTGCTGTAGGCACTACATCGTTAGTAGATTGGAAGATATTTGCAGCTTCAATAGGATCAATTCTCTCATAGGATCCCGGTTCTAAACCCAGCTTTTGTAATGCAACATTGGCAATTATCTCATTCACATTCATATTTATACTGGTACCGGCACCTCCGCTGATAGCAGGAACAATAAAGGATGAAAAATGATTTCCGGCTGAAACTTCCGTGGCTGCAGCTTCGAGTGCCGCCACAACCTGATTGTCCAACAATTTGAAAGGCAGATCATATCCTTTTTCCCTTTCGCTCACGGCAGCACTGAAACTTTTGTATGCCTCGTAACAGGCCAGTTTTACAGAGCCAAGCGCTTTGAACCATTCCAGGTGAAAAGGGGTATGATCAGGAAAATTTTCCTGTGCACGCAATGAGTGAATTCCATATAAAACATTCGCCGGAACCTGCATAGATCCCAGCGAATCATTCTCTGTGCGATAAGTAGCTGATGACATAAGCCCGGTTTATTTCAAAACCCAAACTTACTGCTTTTTCTGTTTTGAATCACCATTTTCCCGAATATTCAGCGGCTCGTAAGCCATCAAACAAGCATTAAGTTGCTTGTTATCGGTTACCATTAATGTTAAGCGTCCCGATGGGTCAACCTGCAATGAAATCAGAAAATCCTGGCTGTTAGTCTCAAGGCTATAGTTTAAATACCGCACAACTTGATTTTTTTTAACGGCCTTTTCATTTCTTGCAGGACTGCCAATTGCTCTGAAATCTCCACTCAGGGTAAGTTTTGCGTTAGCAGCTATTCGGGCAGCTTCTTCAACTGCCTTTTCATATTCACCGGTATATACCAGGGAAACTGAATTAAATCTTTCGGTCGGGTCAGTAAAAAAGGTATAGTGTGAAAACACCGGGTCAAACTTCATTCCCTGAGGTTCGTGTATACCAAGTGAGGTTACCCATGCAGGCATTCTATCCGGATTAGGTTTCTCTTCTTTCAGAGCCTCACTGCGCCGGATCTGCAGACGCAACAAGTCAGAAAGGCTGTCATATTCATGTTTAGTTATGCTTCCTGATACCAGGTCATCTTCCAGTGTTTGAAGACGTTTTTCAAAATTTACTTCAGTTTTCGAAACTAAAGTCGGCTGGCCTGCCGTTAGGGATGTGGTTCCTCCTGAAAGGAGGATAAATGTGATTATAAATCCAATAAAAGAAATTGCGAGAATTTTTTCAACTTTTACTTTAGTCATGCATTGGTTTTTGGTTCATACTGCAGACAACAAATCCCGTGCCTGTTTTGTTCATTTTTTTGAGGGTGCAAAGATACCCATTTATTGTATATCAATTACATAACTCTTTAAAAGTGTCTCAATAAATAAGTCAAACAACTATTAAAAAATGTTAAATGTAATTTATAAAGGCTATAAATGTATCAGTAACAAGTATTTTACAATTTAAACTGATACTAAAATTATTTACCTTAGTGAACACTTTTTCCGGTACTAAACCGGCTTTTATCCCTAAAATACAGTATATGAATTACAGATACCTGGGCCATTCAGGCCTCAAAGTTTCAGAAATCTGCCTGGGTGTGATGACTTTTGGCGGTGATACAGTTAAAAATGAATTAGCTACCGTTTCGCAAAAAGAAGCCGATTTGATCACTTCCACGGCACTAGATCTGGGAATCAATTTCTTTGATACTGCAGATGTGTATTCAGGCGGGGTTTCAGAAACCGTATTGGGCAAGGCACTTGGCAGCAGGCGTAACGAAGCCGTAGTTGCTACCAAGGTACGCTTTGCTATGAGCAAAAAACCTAACGATACCGGCCTTTCACGGTATCATATTATCAAAAGCTGTGAGGACAGCTTACGCCGCCTGGGAACTGACTTTATTGATCTGTACCAGATTCATAGCTACGATCCCGGAACACCGCTCGAAGAGACCTTGCATGCACTGGACTCACTGGTGCAAAGCGGGAAAGTACGTTATACCGGATGTTCGAACCTTACCGCATGGCAAACCATGAAAGCGCTGGCTATTTCAGAGAAGTTGAATCTTGAAAAGTTTGTAACCACTCAACTCTATTATTCAATCGGGAGCCGGGATATTGAACATGAACTTGTTCCCCTTTGTATGGATCAGCAATTGGGAATCCTATGCTGGAGCCCGCTGTCGGGTGGTTTTTTTACAGGTAAATTCAGAAAAAATTCCATTCCGCCTGCTGATGCCCGACGCAGTAACCGCGAGGCTTCAAGCATGAAGTATTGGCCGGTGGATGAGGAGAAAGGATTTGAAATTGTCGATTATCTTGAACAAATAGGCAATAATTACGATAAAACAATTGCCCAAACTGCGCTTAACTGGCTGTTGTGTCGCCCAAATATAACAAGTGTTGTAATAGGTGCCCGTAACAGCCGCCAACTTACCGAAAATGCAGGCGCTTCAGGCTGGCAGCTCTCTAATGAAGACGTTCAATTTCTCGATAACGCCAGTAAACCTGTAATTCCTTATCCAAACTGGCATCAGATGGACTCGGATGAAAGATAGGAACAGTCGATAATATTTCGGATTGTTTTTAAATAATCTAAAAACAATGCTGATTTTCGAATCCGTTTTATCTCTATTTCCTAGTGATCAAAACGATTAAAAATATTTTTACCGAAAATGGGGATTTATACTCCCCATTTTTATATAATTATGAGGATTATCAATACTCATTTTATTTTATTTTTAGGGATACACTCTCCTTATTTTTATATATCTTTGTGGAGAATTTGAAACAGGATGTATATACCCAGGATATATGATGACATAGATACCCGCTGGAAACAGGGGAGAGCCCTTGTTATATCCGGGCCCCGGCGCATAGGCAAAACTACGCTGGTAAAGCATTACCTTCAGAAGTCGAAGCTCAGCTACCGACTGGAAACAGGTGATGACTTCCGCACCAGGCAGGTTTTTGAATCACAGGATCTGCAACTTATCCGCGATCATGTCAGCGGGCTGGATATTCTTGCCATCGACGAAGCTCAGCGTATCCGGGATGTAGGTTATGGGATTAAGCTCATTACTGATCATATACCCGAACTAAAAGTAATTCTGACAGGCTCAGCCTCTTTTGCTCTTGCCGGACAGGTTGGGGAACCTCTTACAGGAAGAAAACTTACTTTAAATATGTACCCTGTATCGGTTCTGGAACTTTCGGCTGTTTATTCCCAAAATGAGTTGCAGCAAAAGCTGAATGAATTAATCATTTACGGCACTTATCCTGAAGTACTTACTACAGATAACAAAGCGGATAAAATTGAAATACTAAAGGAAATTACGGGCTCTTATCTTTTAAAAGATATACTCGAAATGGAAAAAGTTAAAAGCCACAAAACGGTGGTTAATTTAATAAAAATGCTGGCTTTACAAGTTGGGAATGAAGTTTCGTTTTCAGAACTTGGTCGTCAGTTACAAATTGACAATAAAACGGTTGCCCGGTATGTTGACCTTTTCGAAAAATCGTTTATTATTTATTCCCTGCCTGCCTTTAGCCGTAACCTGCGTAATGAATTAAGCGGGAAAAATAAGTATTACTTCTACGATAATGGTATTCGTAATGCCCTCATTTCCAATTTCAACACTTTTGATCTGCGAAATGACACGGGCGGTCTATGGGAAAACTTTATGGTGCTTGAACGCATCAAGCGGAATGCTTACAAAGGATACAGTCCGAATATTTACTTTTGGAGAACCTACGATCAGAAAGAAATTGATATGATCGAAGAACGCGATGGCGGACTTTTCGGGTACGAATTTAAATGGGGCAAAAAGATCAGTAAACCTCCCAGGCTCTGGATAGAAACGTATAATGAAGCCTCATACGCAGTTTATAATCCGGATAATTACATGAATTTCATCGTGGAAGAATCTAATCCTCCGTATTGTCCACCACCGATTAGTCAGGATTAATTTTTTCAACTAAAAAAAGGCTGCTAAAAAGCTGCCATTTTCTGAATCTTTCATGCGCTCAGAAAGATACAGAATATGGTTTAGCTTATAGCAGCCTTGATTTAAATCAGAATCCTCAGGATATTTTCGAATTCACAATGGCAAGGATTTCCGACTCCATAGCTATAGCTGAATCCTGTATCATATTCCCTTCGGCAAGTACTTTATCAACATAAGCCTTATCATGCAATCCCGATGCATTGATCTTTACATTCAGAAATGCTCCCAACACAGCCGATCGTGCAGCTAATGCACCTACGCCTGCATCGGTTACGGAATTCGGATTACCGGTTTGGGCCATAGCTTTAATAATTTGCATGCATTCGGCCGATCGCTGCATCACCCGGAAAGGTACTTCAATGGCAAAGCGCGTTGCATCCTGAATAGCAGCGGTACGCGCAGTTTTATCAATATCACTGCCTTTTGGCAAACCAAATGCATCCATGATGAGGTTAAAGGCACGGGTATCTTCATCCACCAGCATCAGCAGCTCATCTTTCAGAGCCTGTCCTTTCTCAGCCCAAAAGCTGAACTCTTCCCAGCGATCGTCCCATCCCGGCTTGTGCGACGAAAGATTGGCCACCATCGTAGCAAGAGAAATTCCCAGCGCCCCCATCGCGGCGGAAATTGAACCTCCTCCCGGGGCCGGTGATTCTGAAGCGGTTTCGTTGGCAAAATCTTCGACTGTCATTCTGATAAGTTTTTTATCACTTTCATTTGCAAGCAGGTATTCAATAATTTTTTCGTTCGGGTTAAACGGTTTTAAATCATCAAGACCAAGAGATTTTATTGCAATCCGCACCAGTTCTTCCTGCGAAACACCCACGGAACGTTGCTGTTTGCGTAAAAAATATTTCCCGGCATCCGTCATAGCTTTTAAAGGAATTAATCCTACAAGTTCCGAACCCGTTACCCTCATGCCGCGCTCCTGGGCTTTCAGACTCGCTTCCTCGAAGGCAATATGAACAGGGGTGATGCCGATATTAGTAAGGTTAATTGAAACCTGAGCTATTCCATATTCTTCGATAAACCACCCGATGGCTTTACATGCTTTCAATGACCCCGGATTCCATATATCCTTTCCGCTTGCATCCTTTTTGATTTTTCCTGTTACAGGATTCCCTTCGCGCACCGGGCGACCTTTTTCACGAATATCAAAAGCAACAGCATTGGCCCTGCGAACGGAAGTTGTATTCAGGTTAACATTATAGGCAACCAGGAAATCGCGCGCACCTACAGCAGTTGCACCGGTTAAAGCGATTCGTTCATTGAATCCGGCTGGTCCGAAATCAGGTTTCCAGTGCGGATCAGCAAGCTTTTCAGGTAATCCTTCGTATTCCCCCGACCTGTTGTTGGCCAGGTTGCGGCGTTCTTCATTAAAGGCTGCATTTTCGTAACAATAAACCGGGATTCCGAGTTCCTTGCCAATTCGCGCGGCAAGTTTGCGGGCATAAGCCGTAACTTCTTCCATGGTTATTCCGGCAATTGGGATCAACGGGCAAACATCGGTAGCACCAAATCGTGGGTGCTCTCCCTTGTGAGTGCGCATATCAATGATTTCAGAAGCTTTTTTTACAGCCTGAAAAGCAGCTTCAACAACTTCATCCGGTGTCCCGACAAAAGTCACTACAGTGCGGTTGGTAGCCTTACCGGGATCTACATCCAGTAAACGAACACCTTCAACGCTTTCGATGCAATCGGTGATCTGTTTTATTAGGGACATATTACAGCCTTCGCTGAAATTGGGGACACACTCGATTAATTGCTTCATATAATTTTGTTTTTCAGTAATTTAGTAATTTGTTGCCATAGAAAAGATGAGCAAAATTAGTAAAATACAGCAAGAAGAAACCATTTGTCTGAATTATTGTACACAATATATGGCCCGGCTGAATTAAAATATCCGGGTTTAACCATATAATACCTTTCGCCAAAAATAATTGGAGTAATTTTGGCATAAATTTTTAACAATATGTTGATCGAAATTGCCGTTTTCAGTCTTGAATCAGCCATAATAGCAGCCGATGCCGGTGCTCATCGTATTGAGCTCTGCTCCGCCCCTGCCGAAGGCGGGCTTACGCCCTCCGCCGCCACCCTGCGCCTGGCAAGAAAGTACGTTAAAATTCCAATTCATCTGATGATACGACCACGTGAAGGCGACTTCTGCTATTCCAGTAAAGAGTTTGAAACTATGCTGCTGGATATCGCTGCTGCTAAAATGGTTGGAATGGATGGCATTGTAACAGGAATCCTGAATCCTGACGGCAGCGTTGACGAAAAAAGATTGGCAATATTGGTGGATGCTGCAGCCCCTATGAACGTTACTTTTCACCGGGCTTTCGACATGGCAGTGAACCTGGATGAAGCCCTGGAAGCCATTATTTATGCAGGCTGTGCCCGGATACTGAGTTCAGGAGGACAGCAAACAACCGGCCTGGGAATTGACAAATTACAAGAACTTGTCGAAAAAGCCGGAGAACGGATTTCAATTATGCCCGGAAGCGGCATAAACCTAAACAATATTAAATACATAGCTGAAACCACAGGAGCAAACGAAATTCACCTTTCGGCACGCTCATTTATTCCCGGGAAAATGAATTTCAAACAACCGCTGGTTTCTATGGGTGGCTCTGTTTCAGTTCCCGATTATGAATTGCAAGTACCTGATAAAAAAATGATCGATGAAATTTTAAATTTATTTGTTTAGTTTAGTCGTTGAAATTGTTTTTCATTTAATAATCCCTGCAACCCGATGCTTCTCCCTGTTTTTTATATTCTTTCCTCTCTGGTTTTATTGTATTTCGGAGCATTATGGCTGGTAAAAGGAAGCTCCAACCTGGCACTGAAAGCCGGGATATCACCCTTGGTTACCGGTCTGACAGTTGTTGCTTTTGGTACCAGTTCGCCTGAGCTATTTGTAAGCATCAATGCGGTTTTGTCAGGCCAGGGCAACATAGCCATCGGAAATGTTATCGGAAGCAACATGTTTAATATCTGCGTTATACTGGGCATCTCAGCTGTAATTGCTCCTTTAAAAATCAAGATCCAGCTGCTTAAAATCGATATTCCATTTCTGATAGCCGCTACTGTCGGTTTCATGCTCTTATTTGCCGACAGGCATATCAGCCGCATTGAAGGAGGTTTATTGGTGGTAGGGATTGTTCTTTATACAGTTGTTAATATAGTTTTGGCGCGCCGCAAAAAAAACAAGGAAGATGTAACGGAATATAATCAACCCTTTGCTAATGGCAAAATGAAATGGTATTGGGCTGCAGGAATGATAGCACTTGGAATTGGCGTACTGGTTGCCGGATCGGAATTACTGGTTAACGGTGCTGTAGCAGTTGCCCGTGCACTGGGAGTGGGAGAAACAATAATTGGTCTTACTATTATTGCCGTGGGTACGAGTATTCCCGAACTCGCTTCATCCATCGTTGCCACAATGAAAAAGCAATATGATATAGCCATCGGAAACGCAATAGGATCCAACATTTTCAATCTTCTTGCTGTGGTTGGAATTTCCAGTGTCATCAATCCGCTTTCGGCAATAGCCATCAGCAATATTGATTTGTTTATTATGCTTGGAGTTACTTTATTGCTTCTGCCATTCTTCAGATCCAGTTACACGCTTAAGCGCGACGAAGGAAT
>JBBSBT010000071.1:0-9885 GCA_038250985.1 Bacteroidales bacterium | reverse complement strand
GTAAGTTTTTACGACACTTACATAAATTTGACTGTGACACAGCCATCATTATTTTAACAAACCGCCGTATGCCAGACCGGCACGTACGGTGGTGTGAGAGGACAGTGAGGGAAATAATCCCTCACTTCCTACTCGATTCATGCTAATAAATAATTTTTAATATTCTGTATTAAGATCTACACGGCGGTTTTCGGCTCTGCCGGCAGCAGTCTTGTTGTCAGCAACAGGTTTGTTTTCACCATTTCCTATAGCTGTGATACGATCAGCAGCAATACCTTTGTTGGTCAGGTATTTCTGAACTGCATCAGCTCTCTGCTGACTCAGAATAAGATTTTTTGCATCGCTGCCAACATTGTCAGTATTTCCTTCAATCTTGATTTTCATCATAGGGTATTTATTCAGGATAGGGATCAGTTCATCCAATTTGGGTTCTGATATTTTCCGGATTATATCCTTGCCTGTTTCAAAATATATCGCCTTTGCTATATTGATAACCTGCTCTTTTTCAACCTTTGTCATTTCCGGGCACCCTTTATTGGCAACAGTTCCAGGGATCGTCGGACATTTATCCTGGTAATCAGGTATACCATCTTTATCTGTATCCAGTGGGCAACCATCTGCATCCACCTTAACTTTTGCCGGAGTATCCGGGCATTTGTCCAGGTAGTCAGCAACACCATCATTGTCTGAATCAACAGGACATCCCTTAACATCCACTTTCACACCTGCAGGTGTATTTGGACATTTATCCAGGTAATCAGCTACGCCGTCTTTATCTGAATCAATAGGACAACCGTTTTCATCTACTTTTGCATTCGAAGGTGTGTTGGGACATTTATCCAAATAATCAGCTACGCCATCCTTATCCGAATCTATCGGGCAACCCATAGCATCAACTGCAACATCTTTAGGAGTATTCGGGCATTTGTCGTCAAGGTCGGCTACGCCGTCGCCATCTGCATCGGGACAACCTTTTAATGCAACCAAACCGAAAACATCCGGACAGCGGTCAACTGCATCCAGTACACCGTCTTTATCCCTGTCCTTAATGGTGTTAAAACTGTATTTTAAACCAACATGGGGATGCACATATGAGACTCCTTCTTTATTTGTTGTGAAAACATAATCAGCACGGGCATAAAGCGATAGGTGATCAACGATTTTAAAATCCAGTCCTAATCCTGTCTGGGCTTTTAAATCATTTGTCTTGTTCATGCTCTGGTCGCCAAATCCAAAATAGAAATAAGGCGTTACAAAGGCATCTTCTTTTATAACCCCACCCAGGAATTTGAGTTGCCCGTCGAGATCGAAATACCAATAATTATTTTCAGTGATAGCGTAATTTGCAAATTCGCCTCTTGCCAGGCTCAGATAACCTCCGGTTAATTGCACATTGAAAAAACGGTTAAAATACCGGCTTAGGGATACATCTATAGCTCCTCCCTGGAATTGCATGTCTTTAAACTGATCAGTTATTTTAAGGTTAATATTGGTAAAACCGGTCCAGTGTATTCCTGCACCTATAGCCCATGGATTCTCGGAAGTTTGAGAAAATGATGTAAACGACATCCCCAGAACAAGCAGAATTGTAACAATTTTTTTCATACGTATTGGTTTTTGAGGTTAATGTTTATGGTTATTATGATTTGGTTATTCGAAACAGTATTTTTTCTTATATTGGACCATGCTTAAATTGCTTCAAAGAGAAAAAAATATTGATTTACAGTTTAGAGTGAAAATACTGATCATTTTTTTTAAAAATACAATCTGCAAATATAAGAAAGAATTGTGCTCATACTATTGATTTGTACAATTACTGAAATACTATTTGACAAAACAACTGTGACTTTTCGTATTTTCAAATTGAAGATTTGGCAGCAGGTAAACTGGCATACAAATTTATTTTTGTTTTTTATAATTCACTGCTGCATCCAGGAAAGCATGTATGAGTGGCATGCTGAGCGGACTCTTTGTGTCCACGCGCTCGGGATGCCACTGTACTGCCATCAGGAACGGCTTTCCTGACTTGTCAGCCCACTCAATGGCTTCGGCAATGCTATCGGCGCTCCACGCAACTATTTGTATTCCGGGAGCTGCTTTTTCAATTGCCTGGTGATGATTGGATGTTACCATTCCTGTATCCGCTTTGGTTATATTCTGCAACTGGCTTCCTTTAACCAGTGAAACTGAGTGGAAACAGTGCAGGTAATCCTCGCTTTGATGAATGACATTTCCGGGATGATCAGTTGGAATATCAACAATAAGCGTTCCCCCAAGGGCTACGTTTAAAATCTGCTGGCCGCGGCAAATCCCCATTACCGGCATTTTTAAGCGCATTGATTCTCTGATCAGTGCAAATTCGAGTGAGTCGCGGCCTGGATTCGTTTTGCAGCGCGCCGAATCGTAACTTTTACCGTAATAACCGGGAACTACATCTTCACCTCCGGTAAAAATAATAGCATCACAAGTGGCCAGTTGTATTAATGCTGAATCAACCTGCATTCCTTTCATATCAATAATTTCGGCCATCGAATCACCCCTGTGAATATAGTTAACGTAATTCGCACTTCCCGACGACAGGGCAATTCGCAATGGCTTTTCACTGTTCGTGGTTTTACATGCTGTAAATATCACAAGTGCTGAGATGAAAAACAAAAAAGTAAGCCTGCCGAGTGATTTCCCTGTTATCAATATTTTCATTTTTTACAAATATTTGAGTGTATATTACTATACTGCGTGATTTCAGTTTCGTGATATTCTTTTTGAATCCTTTTTCTGAAGTCCTTCGTCTACCGGTCTCATATTCCCCATGTCTTTCAATCCCCCTTTCCCCCTGTCTCCCTGTCATTAATATTATACAGGACTTTTCATCCCCGACTTAACCGTTTCCCAGTAAAAATACAGCCGGCCTTTTATGCAATTGCGGGTTTTCTTTTTTCCATTCATGTACTGGCATGCTACGAATCCATTCAGTTTCGAGTGTGAGATCGGCTGCTATACAAAGCAGCATTGATGGATGACATGTTTTTATAATACTTTCGAGCATGGCAACGTTCCTGTAGGGCGTTTCGATAAAAATCTGGGTTTGATTGCCAAGTGCTGCTGCATGTTCGAGTTCCCGGAGTGCTTTGATGCGTTCGTCAGGTTTAACAGGTAGGTAGCCATGGAAAACAAAATTCTGCCCGTTCAGGCCCGATGACATCAATGCCAGCATGATGGAGGAAGGACCGGTAAGCGGAATTACGCGGATTCCTTTACGGTGAGCGAGCCTCACAATAATATTGCCCGGATCAGCGACACAAGGCAAACCGGCCTCGCTGAGAAGTCCGACAGCTTTACCTGCCAATGCTTTTTCGAGCATATGGGATGCTTCGTTATCAGGTGTATGCTCGTTCAGTAAATAAAAGGTAACCGATTCGAAATCCCTGGTATAACCTGCTTTTCGCAAAAAACGGCGGGCCGTGCGTAATTCCTCTACAATAAATGTATCTATCTCCTTTATAATCTGTAGGTTGTAGGCGGGTAAACCGGTTTCAAACCCTGTATCGCCCAGCGGAGTTGGAATAAGATAGAGGTTGCCTTTCGTCATGTGAATATTGGTGAATAAATGTTTTTAAAATGAGTTTAGAACAGGTATCAACTATTTTTGATTTTCAAAGCTAAGGAACGAAATATCATTTCTCCAACCTGAAACCCTGAAACCTGAAACTTTGAAACCCTGTAACCCTGTAACCCTGTAATTCTGTAACTCTTCAAACCCTTCAAACCCTTCAAACCCTTCAAACCCTTCAAACCATTCAAACATTACATCCACGGCAAATGCATCAGATCCACATTTCCACCCGAGATTATAATGCCGATCTTCTGTCCTTCGAAGCGGTGTTTGTGTTTTATCACCATGGCTAAAGCTACTGCTGAAGAAGGTTCAATGATGATTTTCATTCGTTCCCAAACTAATTTCATTGCTTCAATTGTTGCCTGATCGTTTACTGTTAAAATATCGCTGACCAGTCTGCGGATAATCGGGAAGGTAAGACTGCCAAGAGAAGTCCTGAGCCCGTCGGAAATGGTGTCGGGATTCACCGAAGGGATAAATTTTTTCTGGTAAAAGGATTGGTAGGCATCATCTGCGCCGGCAGGTTCAGCTGCGATCACATTGGTTTCAGGTGAAAAATAAAAGGCTGCCAGGGCTGTTCCGCTTAGTAATCCACCACCGCCAACAGGCGCTATGATAATATCCAGTCCGGGTTGGTCTTCAATAAGTTCAAGAGCGGCAGTAGCCTGCCCGGCAATCACCTCGTAGTTATTGTAAGGATGTATTTCAAATGCATTGGTTTCATTCAAAACTTCATTCAGTTTTTCTTCGCGGGCTTCGAGCGTAGGCTCGCAGAAAGTTATTTGTCCGCCGTATGTTTTTACAGCTGCAATTTTGACTTTCGACGAATTTTCGGGCATTACAATATATGCGGGAATGTTCTTTAACCGGGCTGCCCGGGCAAGAGCAGCCGCATGGTTGCCTGATGAGTGGGTTGCTACTCCTTGTTTTAAATCGTATGGATCAATGCTGAATACAGCATTTGTCGCACCGCGTGATTTAAAAGCGCCGGCTTTCTGGAAGTTCTCGCATTTAAAATATAGGGTTGCACCCGCAATTTCGTCAATTGCGCTGCAGCTCAGAATCGGTGTGCGATGCAGGTAGGGTTGTATCCGTTCAGCTGCCAGCAGGATTTCTTCTCGTCCAGGTTCATGTGTTTCCATTTTATTTTCCTCCGTTCATTAAATCAATGGCAATCAATTCGGTAGCTTTATCAAGTAATTGATAGGTTGTTTCAAAACCATCGTGCCCCCCGTAATACGGATCAGGGACTGGTTTGTTGCTTCCCGGGCTTGAAATATTAAGGATGTAGTCAACTTTCAGCATTTGATTCGGGTTTTTTGCTACCGCTTTAACATCGTTAAAATTCCCTTTATCCATAACATAAATACGGTCAAAATCATCAAAATCTGATTCTCTGAAATGTCTTGACTTTTGTCCTGAAATATCAATGCCATGTTGTTTCATTACGCTCATGGCTCTGAAATCAGGTGCATCTCCGGAATGAAATGCCTCAAAACCGGCTGAATCAACTTCAGCCATCAGCTTGTGTTTTTTAATTTTTGCCTGCATCAGTCCTTCCGCCATCGGCGAGCGGCATATATTTCCAAGGCATACCATTAATATTTTCATTCAGAACTCAATGTTTTGCGGCTAGCCGAAGTTTGGGAATAGATTGCTGTTCAACTGCCTGCAAGTAAAAATGTATTTAAAGAATCCACATGTTTCAACGACCACGAAACCCGGCATTATGGCCAGGTGCTATTATGGTTCGTAGTTATTGGCCCAGGCTGATTTTAAAGTGAGGAAGTTCAACTTGTAGCTTCACCTTAGCTTGTAAAGCATTAAATACTCTCATTAATGTCTCTATAGTGACGTTGCTTGCGTTATTTTCAATTCTTGAGATTTGAGCCTTTTGCACTCCAATGAGTTTCCCAAGATCTTCCTGTGTCAATTTTCTTTCTTGACGAGTCTGTTTTATCGCTTGTCCAATTAAGTCCATTTGTAATTCATATTCAAATCTATCACGGTCAGGAGTGCCAATTTTGCCGATAAGTTGGTCTTGAACTTCGTCTAAGGTATGTGTTTTCATTTCTTTGTCTTTTTAGTGATTACATTGTCTTCAAAATAGTTTGAACGAAGTTGCTTTGCCTTTTGAATTTCACTGTCAGGAACTTTACTGGTTTTTTTGATTATAGCATGTGTTGAAATTACAAGTGTGTTTTCAGTATTTGTCTTGTCCCAAAATGCCAGCAGTCTGTATTGAAGTCCTTGATAAAGAGTTCTGAATTCCCAGATTTCGTCTTTCAGTTTTTTGAATAGTTCAGGATCATGGCTAGTCTGAGCTTTACGAATATTAAAAAGGATTTTTTCGTGGTGCTTCTTTTCAAGCTGTCTGAGAAATTCAAATGTTTCGTCTAGAAATACAATTTCAAAAAGTTTATCCATTCATTCAATTTTTGATAGAGCAAAGATAAACAAATGTTTCATTATATAGAAACATTATTTTTAGCAGGTGGATTTTTCTGCTATGGTCCATAAGTTATAATTAGTATGACACAAATCAGTGCCTTACTGCAAAAATAAACTTATCTTTCTAATAAAATCGTTTTTCATGAAGGAGGGCGCTTTTTGAAATGAATTTTGATTAATGATACCGGTATACAAAAAAAGGAAGCTGTGCCTGCACAACTTCCTTTTAGTATAATGTAACCTGTATTTTAAATGTTTAAAACTTGATCCGCTTTTCGATTTCCTCAACATAGGTGCGGAATTGCTTGTCGGTTTCAATCAGGTTGTTTACGGTACGGCAGGCATGAAGGACCGTGGCATGATCTTTATTGCCACAATGCAGACCGATAGTTGCGAGCGATGCTTTGGTGTGTTTCTTCGAATAATACATGGCAAGCTGGCGGGCCTGAACGATATCGCGCTTACGGGTTTTGGAATTAATTGCATCAACCGGAATATCAAAGTAATCGCACACGATTTTCTGAATAAAATCTATAGATATTTCGCGGGCCGTATTTTTAACAAATTTATCGATCATTTGCCTGGCCAGGTCAATGGTAATGGCTTTTTTGTTGAGCGACGACTGGGCCATAAGCGAAATAAGTGCTCCTTCGAGTTCGCGCACATTGGTGGTAATGCTGTATGCCAGGTATTCGAGAACCTCGAATGGCATATCAATACCGTCTTTGTATAATCTCTTTTTCAGAATGGCAATCCGGGTTTCGAGATCGGGAACCTGCAGGTCGGCAGCAAGGCCCCATTTGAAACGTGACAATAACCTGGGCTCAAGACCTTTTAGTTCAACTGGTGCTTTGTCGCTGGTGAGGATAAGCTGTTTGCCTTTTTGATGCAGATGGTTGAAAATATGAAAGAATACATCCTGTGTTTTCTCTTTGCCCGACAGGAAATGAATGTCATCAATAATCAGGACATCAATCATCTGGTAAAAATGCACAAAGTCATTCTGGTTATTGCTTCGAACCGAATCAATAAATTGCTGGGTGAATTGTTCAGTAGCAACATACAACACGGTTTTCTCAGGGAAATTGTTTTTCACCTGCAGCCCGATGGCCTGGGCCAGGTGTGTCTTCCCTAAACCTACCGGGCTATAAAGGAATAAAGGATTAAATGCTGTTTTCCCGGGGTTGCATGCAACGGCATAACCGGCTGAGCGTGCTAAGCGGTTGCAATCGCCTTCAATGAAATTATCAAAAGAATAGGATTCGTTCAATTGTGACTGAACTTGTATCTTTTTAAGTCCGGGAATGACAAATGGGTTTGGTATTTCTTTTGATTTCCCTGCGTTTAAATCTATCGGCATCTGAACAGAAGGATTTGTGGTAGACTTCCTGTTACTTGTTGGTATTTTAATGGTATATGGATCGGAGGTATAGGCTCCTTCCATAACAATGCTGTATTCAAGCCTTCCGTTTGGTCCCAGTTCGTTACGAATAGTTTTCTTCAGCAGCGTAATATAGTGTTCTTCCAGCCACTCATAAAAAAATTGGCTCGGAACCTGGATAGTGAGAATGTTGTTTTCAAGTTTAATGGGTTGGATCGGAGAGAACCAGGTTTTAAAACTTTGATAATTCAGATTGTCGCGGATAACTTTAAGGCAATTTTCCCAAACTTCCTGGTGAAGTTCTTTGATTCCTTCAATTTCGTTGTGTTGCATGTTTATTCGTGGTTGTTTTAATCGTTAAATCAGCTTGTTACCAGCTTAATAACTAAAAATATGGAATGAGTTAGGTGGTTCAGTTATAAAAGTGTTCAAAAATCATCATAACAAAGTTCAAAAAAAAATTTAATTGGTATTTGATTTTCAAAAAAAAAGTCGTATAAGGAAAAATGTGGTAAAAAATATTCTGAGTGCAACAATAAATGTTAAAAAATTGATAAGTAATTAATAATTAATTGGTTTATCTTCAAAAATTTCCCTTTTACGCGATCCGATTCACTGTGTCGGATTGCCAGCCGGATAACACATTTCATGCCAAACTCGGTGTTAATAACTTCTAATATTTCATCTTTGATGATTTTCATCACATCGTTCATGGCTTCATATGGATATTCGATCTGGTATACTTCTTTGACAATTTTTGTCACAATTCCAGCCTTGCTTAAAGCTTCTGCTGCTGCTGTTTTGTATGCATGTATCAAACCCGGTATGCCAAGATTTGTTCCTCCATAATAACGGATGACAACGATCAGTATATTTGTCAGGTCATTTGAAAGAATCTGCCCATGTATAGGTCGTCCGGCGGTGCCTGCAGGCTCTCCGTCATCGTTCACGCGGTAAGCTGATTTGTCGAAACCAAGGACATATGCATAACAATGATGTGTCGCATCATAATATTGTTTCCGAAGTGCTTCGAGATGTTGCTTAACTTCCTGCTCACTCACTGCCGGGAATGCAAACGCTAAAAACTTGCTCCCTTTGTCGCGGAATGAACTCTCTGCGGGTTCAATTATTGTATTGTATTCATCGCTGAAAAGCATCTTCTCAAAAGAATATTAATTATCCTGTTTTCGCGGCAAAGGTAAGAAAGTGCTGCTGTTTTTTTTGATTAAATTTCCGAATTTGGTCAAAAATGCAAATGCTTTGAGTAGTATTTTCCTGTAATAATCTATTACCATCTCACAATGAAAGTATTACCGCCAGAAAGGTAATTATATAGTTGTATAATTGAGATTTTACCCGGAAGTCAGGAACCCGGATATAGATAATTGAACTTTATGAATATTTCAAACTTTGCCATACCGGAGATGTGAGTATAAAGGAGCTGTTATTTCATGTTAGTGTATAAAGTTTTCGTTATTCGTTTTCCGAATCATCATTTAACTACATTTGCCGCTTCTATATAATAAGGTATATGTCATCACACCTGGGCGAGTTTGCTGCTTTACTTACTACTTTTTTCTGGACCATCACTGCTTTGTCGTTCGAAACCGCCAGCAAACGGATTGGTTCCATGCATGTTAACCTGCTCAGGCTGGGACTGGCTACCGTTTTTCTTTCGGTTTTTTCTTTTTTTTACCGTGGCCTGTTTTTGCCGCTGGATGCGGATGTACATACCTGGGTGTGGCTTGCTATATCAGGAGTAGTGGGATTTATCATTGGCGATTTTGCGCTTTTCAAAGCTTTTATCATTACGGGTGCCAGGGTTGGTATGCTTATGATGACTTTGGCTCCGGTATTTGCAGCTTTTGCCGCCTGGATCATATTAGGCGAAGTAATGAGCCCGATTAGTATTTTGGCGATGGGGATAACTTTATCCGGTATTGCGCTTGTTATATTTACCCGAACTGCGGCCAATCAGGCTTTGTCAACCAAAAGAAAATATTCCATGTCCTATCCTTTAAAAGGTATTCTGCTGGGTGTTGTTGCAGCTGCCGGACAGGGCGTGGGCCTGGTACTCAGCAAATATGGCATGCGGGAATATGATCCTTTTGCAGCATCGCATATAAGGGTAATTTCCGGTTTTATCGGTTTTGCCATATTGTTTTTTGTATTAAGGAAATACAAGGAGTTGCCGGGATCGTTCCGCGATGCTAAAGCTATGAAGTGGCTGCTCGTGGGCTCTATATTCGGTCCTTTCCTGGGTGTATCATTTTCGCTGATGGCTGTTCAGCATACCGATGCAGGTATTGCTCAAACCATTATGTCTCTTACTCCTGTGCTAATCATAGCCCCTGCGGTGTACTTTAATAAGGAGCGCGTTACAGGCCGCGAAATACTGGGAGCCATCGTTGCGGTTACCGGTGTGATTCTGTTTTTT
>JBBSBT010000070.1:0-9989 GCA_038250985.1 Bacteroidales bacterium | reverse complement strand
ATCCAGCTTTATTCTATTATTAAGTGCAGCCTTTATAACTATAATAAGCTCATGCGCCAAAAATGATCAGATTATTCAAAGCGGAAAGTTGAAAATTGAAGTGAATAACCAGATGCAAACTCTTGTGAGCACTGATTCATCAGCAAAAGCTTTAATGACAGGATTCCAGTCCTCTGAATTTCTTGTGGCTGATGGTGATACCATTACCAATTTCAAATTGAAATCTTCTTCCGTCGTCAGCGGCAGCGATTTTGCCGGCACACTGAAAGCTTGGAAGTTCATTGGTAATGCAGAGGGCAAAGAAGTAAAGCTGGCCAAAGAGCTGACAATATCCGTTTATAACGATTTTCCCGGTTGGGCTTTCTATAACGTAAGGTATATCAATAATGGGATTAAAGATGTTCTTGTTCAGAAATGGGTGAACCATTCCTATAAAATTGAAAGCAACAAGGATGTGCCGGATTTCTGGTCGTTCCAGGCAAGTTCTTCGGAAAAAAGGGAAAGCTGGGTTCTTCCTGTTGATTCAGGATTTTACCAGAAAAACTACCTTGGCATGAATGACCCGGATTATGGTGGTGGCATTCCTGTTATGGATATCTGGCGTAAAGATGCCGGTATAGCGATCGGTCATACTTCGTTAAAACCTGAATTGGTAAGCCTTCCGGTTACTATGAAAACCGGAGCCGGCAGTTCCGGAATAGGAATCGAACGTGCTTTCGAAACAGCCGATACTTTGCATCCCGGCGATACATTAAATACGCTCGAAACATTTGTAACCGTCCATAATGGCGATAATTTCAAAACACTTCAACAGTTCGCAGCCTATATGGCGAGAAAAGGAATTGTGATGCCTGCTTCGGAACCACTTGCTTTTGAACCTATGTGGTGTGCCTGGGGATATATGCGAAAGTTTACAATTGCCGAAATTGTTGGAACGCTGCCGAAAGTAAAAGATATCGGATTTACCTGGGTTACACTTGATGATGGATTTCAGCAGGCCGAAGGCGACTGGCATACAAATAAGGATCGGTTTCCAAACGGAGACGCTGATATGAAAAAAATGGTGGATCTCATTCATTCATACGGTTTCAAGGCCCAATTGTGGTGGGCTCCTTTGGCTATTGATCCAGGCTCAAAGCTTTTAGCCGAACATCCTGATCTTATTCTGAAAAATGCGGATGGCAGCCCTCAGAAAATCAGCTGGTGGGACAGTTATTATATGTCGCCCGCTTATCAGCCGGTGCTTGATCATACCAAAGAAATGGTAGATCTTTTTATGAAAGATTGGGGATTCGACGGACTGAAACTCGACGGCCAACACCTTAACGCTTGTCCGCCCGATTACAACCCGATACACAAACTGGCCAACCCCGATGAAGCTCCGCAAAGTATGCCCTCTTTTTTCAAATTGATTTTTGAAACAGCTCAAAGCATAAAGCCGGATGCAGTAATTCAGCTATGCCCTTGCGGTGATGCAGCCTCATTTTACAATATGCCGTATACCAACCAGTTTGTAGCTTCTGATCCTGTAGGAAGTACACAAATACGGTCAAAAGGAAAGACTTTTAAAGCTTTGGCTCCCAATACCGCTTACTTTGGCGATCATGTTGAACTGAGTGATGATCATAATGATTTTGCAACCACAATAGGCATCGGCGGTGTTCCGGGTACCAAGTTTACCTGGCCAAAGGATAATCCATTTGTTACCGAAGGACATTTTGTGCTGTCAGCAGAAAAAGAAAAAGAATGGAAAAAATGGATTCAGATCTACAAAGCACATATGCTTTCGAAAGGCGAATACCTGGGCGGACTTTACGATATAGGTTATGATATTCCCGAAACACATGTTATACGCAAGTCGGATACGCTGTTTTATGCATTTTATGCTAAAAACTGGCAGGGGAAATTGAATCTGAAAGGCCTTTCAGATCAGCCATACAAAATTATTGATTACGTTGAAAACCGTGATCTTGGAACCATTCAACCCGGTGGACCCGGTCCCGAGGTAGCTTTCAGTAAATACCTGCTCCTGATGGCATATCCTGTTGGTAAACAATAGTGAATTTTAAAAAGTGCTTTTGTCCTGTTAAGGATGAATAGCCATCAAATAATCAAACAATCAATTATCAATCTAACCAAAACTTAATTGTATGAGAAACGGACTACGAAAGGCGCGAATGTTAGGAATGATACTGGCGCTGTTTTGCCTGGCTTCGTCCACATTTGCTCAAACTGTCGTTAAAGGCAGGGTCACCGACGAAAGCAACAACCAAACCCTGCCGGGAGTAAGTGTCGTAATTAAAGGCACAACCCAGGGAACCATTACAGATGTTGAGGGTAATTATTCTATTGCTGTTAAATCAGCCAACGATATACTTGTTTTTTCCTTCGTTGGCTATACGGCTAAGGAAATACTGGTTGGCCCGCAATTAAAGATCGATGTGGCTCTGGCCATTAATGCCGTCACATTGGACGAACTGGTAGTAATGGGATACAGTACAAAAAAACGGACTGAAATAACCAGTGCGGTAACCACTATTTCATCTGATAAGCTGATGGATGTTACCTCTAATGATATCGGAACTATGCTCCAGGGGAAAGTCTCAGGTATCCAGGTCATTAATAGCTCAGGTGCCCCGGGTTCAGGTTCTGAAATCCGCATCAGGGGAATTTCTTCCATGAGTGCACCTCAGGGACCACTGTATGTAGTAGATGGTATTATCGGCGGAACATTCGATCCGAACGACGTTGAAACCATCACTGTGTTAAAAGATGCAGGTGCAACCGGAATGTACGGATCACAGGCAAATGGAGGCGTAGTTGTAGTTACAACCAAGAAAGCAAAGTCAAATAAACCCCAGTTCGAGTTTAAGGCCGTGTACGGATTTCGTACTGCCGATCATGGAAATGTAAGGATGATGGACACTAAAACATTATACGACTATCAAAGGGAGTATTTCCGCGATCCGAATCTTTATGTGATTGATGACAGGAAATTCATAGCAGTTCGACCTGCATCCATCCTGGATGTGAATACCGATTGGTTAGCTGAAACCTTCAAGCCTGCCAGGGTGCAGAATTATTATTTGTCCTCATCTGGCAAAAGCGATAAATTCTCCTATTATATCGGGGCCAGCTATTACGATGAAGAAGGCACTTTTATCAATTCCGGTTTTAAACGCGCAAATCTCAGGGCGAATTCCACATATAAATTTTCCGACAGGGTTTCGCTGACCAATAATATCAATTTAAGCGGGTCGAAAAACATAGGGACTGATTATATGAATATATATTATGCTTATGCCAGTATGCCATGGGATAATCCATACGACGAGAATGGTGTTGCCCGAAGTTTCAAAACAGCCGATGGTATATGGTCCAAAGACAAGATCAACCCGATTCAGGCAGCACAAAATTCGGAACTCAGCAATAAATCTTTCAATTTTGACTACGACCTTGACCTCACTGTTAAGATTTTAGATTGGCTAACATTTTCATCTACAAACAGGTTGAGTGCTTTAACCTCAATGGATAAAGAGTACTATTCAAAAGCTGCCGACAATCTTTCATATTTTGGAACAGGCTTCGTAAGCACTCAAAGTAGTTTTAATTATAGTGGCATAACTACCGATTTATTGAAATTTAATTTCGATAAATCGAAAAGTTCTTTTAGCGGATTAGCTGGATTTGAAGCCCAGGGCTCAAATAATGATTACATTTTAGGTTCAGGAATGGGCATCCCTGAGGGACTAAGGGTTCCTTCGGTTGCATCAGGCCAGTACCTGATCAGCGGCGCCCCGTCAAAATCGGTCATGCAATCGTTTATTTCGCAGGCGAACTATAATTATTCAGGCACGTATTTCTTGTCTGCTTCCTACCGTGTAGATCAGTCGTCGCAATTTGCGCCTAATAAACGAACAGCAAAATTTCCCAGCCTTTCAGCGGCATGGCTGCTGAGTAATGAGGATTTTGCAAAAAATTTAAAGGCAATTTCTAACCTCAAACTGAAGGCTAGCTGGGGTAAAACAGGAATGAAAGATATTGGTCCTTACCGGTATATGGAAATGTTTAGTTTTTCCTCTCAATACGATGCACAACCTGCTGCTGTTCCAACCCAGATGGCCAATCCTGACCTGACCTGGGAACAAACAGACCAGCTGAATGCCGGCCTTGAAATTGGTTTATTTAATAGAATAAACCTTGAAGTGAATTTATACAGGAACAATACAAAGGATTTGTTAGTTGAAAGAGCTTTACCTCCTTCGGGTGGATTCCGGACACAATGGCAAAATACAGGAAGCGATATGAATAGCGGAGTTGAAGTAAGCCTGAATGCGGAAATTGTCAAAACCAGGGATTTTAAATGGAACGTTGATTTTTCCATTGGCTATAACAAGAACAAATTGTCAGGGTTTGGAAATGATACAATTATAACTTCGAATTCGTATGGTGTTACCCAGGTATACCATAACGGGTCTTCCCTTTATTCGTGGTATGCTAAAGAATACTCCGGAATTGATCCGGCTGACGGATCCATGTTATGGGTAGGTAAAGATGGCAAAACAACACACGAATACCAGGATGCCAGGTATATAGAATATGGAAGCCCTATGCCTAAGTACCAGGGTGGATTTGCTACGGATTTCAAATACAAGTCCCTCTCACTCCGGAGCAATTTTTCTTTCCTATGGGGGAATAAGATCTTCAATTATTTCAGGAGATATGTTGACAGTGATTTGCAGGAAACGCAATTTAATGTCATGATGCCACGTGATGATTATAAACTTTGGCAAAAACCGGGCGATATTGCAACTAAACCTCTGCCTCAAAATGCCAGGAATTCATTCGATCCTTCAACACGTTACATTGATGATGGCAGTTTCCTGAAAGTGAGGAATATTACGTTATCCTATGATCTTCCAAAGACTATTACGTCAAGGATGAAACTCAGCGGTATGACGCTTGCACTTACTATGGACAACGTATATACTTTTACAAATTTCTGGGGTCAGGATCCCGAGGTATCAATTGATCCAAGCGGTGGAAATTTACCGGGATACGCCGAATTTAAATACCCGAATAACAGGCAATATCTTCTTAGTCTGAATGTTCGTTTCTAACAGTACAAAAACTAATCATATGAAAAAGATATATAAATACATCGGGCTGCTGCTCATCACATTAACGCTTACGCGGTGTGAACTTGATGTTATACCCCAGGATGCTCTCACAAGTGACCAGATTACTACAACTTCCGACGGACTTTCAAGTCTTGTGAACGGATTATATGCCATATTTATGCAAGCCGATGGCAACAACTATTATATTCGACAGTATTATCAGCTAAGTGATTTTGCCAGCGATGACATAGTTTGTGCATATAAAACAGAGGACGACCTGATTAATAGTTTCAGGTTTAAGGACAGGAGTGCAGAAAAGTCAAATATTAACTCTTTCTGGGAAATGTCCTATAAAATTGTTTATGGCGCCAATGTTGCCATCTCCATGGCCGATCTGAAAGGTGATGATCCATACACTAATCAGTTGAAGGGGGAAAGTTATTTCCTAAGGGCATTTGCAACACATAACCTGGTGCGGCTTTTTGCCAAGCCTTACAGCTCAGCTAATAAATCACAGCCAGGGGTAATTATCAGGGAAGATAAAGCAGATAATATGCCAAAGGCGCGTGCATCCCTTGAGGACACGTATAACTACATTATCAGTAGTTTGAAAACAGCGGAGTCGTTAATGAGCGAGGAAATGCCGGCCGAAAGAAGTAATGATGTTCATAAATTCGCAAGTATTTACTCCGTTTGGGCAGAACTATCACGCGTATATTTGTATAAAGGCGAATTGGATAGTTGCATAATCTATTCTGACAAGCTGATAAATTCAGGAATGTTCGAGCTGGAAACAGCTGAAAGCTATCCGTCATATTTTGCTTCAGCAAAATCAGGATCTGAAACTATCTGGCTTATCCCATACAACCTGGTTGATGACCAGTTGAACGGATCAGTAGCCTCTATGATTTATAACGGGAACAATTGCTGGGCCGAAGAAGGAGCCAGTGCTTCCATACTTGCAGATATGGGTTTTGGAACAAAAATGGCCGACATTGATCAACGCTGGAAATATATTGTAACTGACGTTCCTATTGTTAAAAATGGCGTGAATATGTTTTATATCAGCAAATTTTCAGGTCAGGATGGTTCGCCAACACTAAGTTCGCCAGTTATGTTCCGCCTTGCCGAAATGTACCTCAACAGGGCTGAAGCATATGCTAAAAAAGCTGATGTGCCCGATGCGGTTGCCGATCTGAATACATTGCTTGAAAACCGTCTGATTGTTCCGGATGGTGAAAATATGGAAGACTATCTCTATGACGCTGGAATGGCAAGCAGTGGAATAGTTGATGTGGTGTTGAAAGAGAGACGTATTGAACTCGCATTTGAGGGACATCGCAACTTTGACCTTTTACGAAACGGCAAAGACGTAGTTCGCAATTATTGGGGTTTTCATCTCGACAGCTTCAATGGTGTGCCATCAGGGACTGAGCCAGGCCTCAGTGCACCCGGAGTTTTCTTCCAGGCCAATGACCGAAACCTGATTTACCCGATTCCATCGAGTGAAATCACTACAAACAAACTTTGTCAACCTAACCTATAATTTTTATGAAAAACTTCAAAAAAATACAATTATATATTGCTGCATTTGCGCTGATTTTCACCCTGTCGTGCAGCAAGGAGGGCAAATACAATCTTGAAGAAATGCCTCCTCTTGATTTCCGGTCCTATTTTGACGGACTTACAGTTACCTTAGCCAATGCTGTAGATGGTGCAACAGAAGTTTCATGGGATTTTGGAGATAAGTCCTCTGTTATGTCGGGCGATTCCGTATCGCATACCTATACGGCAATTGGTAATTACCTTATAACCATGAACGGAACTTTTGAAGGGAAGAAATATGCTTTCCATACCGTTTTAAGGATAGACAAACCGTCGGTAATAAACCTGGAAGATGACTCATTCGACGACTGGAACGGAGTAACTTACCCTGATTTTCAGCTTTCAGGTAAAGGAGCCATTACATCGGCTAAAGTCGATTATGACGCCAATTACCTTTATGTTTATGTTGAATTCGACTCCATTGCTGAGGATGCCGGATTAATAGATCACATATTTGGAATTTATATGGATGTTGACAATTCATCTGCAACCGGTTTTTCGATGAAAGAAATGGGAGTTGATTATGGTTGTGAAGGAAATCTGTATGGCGGATGGTTTGATCCGAGTAAAGTAGATTTGATAAATGGTGATCCGGGATGGCCATTCATGGGCTTTGACAACGAAAATGCCATTAAACCTGGTTATATCACCAAAGAAGGTAATACCATAAAAATGGAGTTTGGTGTTTCACGGGAAGTTTTCAAAATAAATTCCCAAACCATGTCATTCTCCATGAGTATTATGAATTCCGATTGGTCGGATGTTGGCAATATAGTTACTCCCTTGCCTGATTTTAATGAAAAGGTTGTTGTAATGATGAATAAAGCCAGCAAGAAATAAACACAATACTAAAATTAAAGAACTCCGCTGTACTGTGGAGTTTCTTACTTTGATTTAAGAGCTCCCTGGCCTAGGTCAGGGTGCTTTTTAGCTTATGATAGTTACTGTTATTTGTATAAAAAGCAAGAATTCCGGGAATCGTAAGGGGAGCTATTGCTCAACGCAACTTAATATCTATCAGGAAGAAACGAAAGAAATAAACCCTTGATTTGTAATGACAAATTATCATATAATATGAAAAAAATTTCATTCATTATTCTTCTTACTATCGCAACGGGTATAGCATCTTTTGCTGTTAACTACCCGGGCAAAGCACCCGGAACAGCAGTTCTGGGTATAGATGCTAAAAGTATTACTTTACAGAATGATGTGTTAAAACAATCATGGAAAGTAATTGATAACAAACTTGTTCCCGGTACGATCTCTGATCTTCCGGGGAAATCGGGCATCGATTTGTCAACTACTCAGCTTTTTTATGTGGTTGTTGATGGAAAAACACTGAAAAGTTCAGATTTTAAAATGCAGTCGGCTCCGGAAGAGTATAAGCTTATGCCCGACAAAGAATCGGTCCGGTTATCGCAGACCCTGGGAGGCAAGGCTGTGAAAGTCTTATTAATTTCCAATGACGGGAAATTAAATGTACAATGGACGGCAATCCTACGCGATGGTTCCAATTATGTGCAGCAGCAATTTGTTTTTTCAACCAATCAGCCCGATTTAAATGTCGCGGAATATTATTTTGAGGTACAAACTCCCGGAAAAGCTTCAGCCGGCACCGTGGATGGATCACCGGTAACTTTCGGCAACTTCTTTTTTGCCTCTGAAAACCCGATGACAAAAATAACTTTGTTGCCAAAAGGAAAAACTAACCTTGCTCAATTTCGTCTTCCGCGTTATAGCGGACTAACGAATAGCGAGCCTTTTACAGCTGTAGTAACAACAGGTGTTGTCCCGAAAAACCAGATGCGGCGCGGATTCCTGTATTATGTTGAGCGAGAACGTGCCCATCCTTACGTGCAATATGCGCACTACAATTCATGGTTCGATATATCATATTCAGAATTAAAACTGAATGAAAAAGTTTGCCTGGATGCTATAGAGCATATTGGCGACAGCCTGTACACAAAGCGTGGAGTGACTTTATCCGGATTTGTTTTCGACGATGGCTGGGACGATAATTCAAGCTTATGGCAATTCAACAGTGGTTTCCCGAATGGATTCGATCCATTAACTGCAGAAGCTAAGAAATACAAATCGGGTATTGGAATGTGGATTTCACCCTGGGGTGGATATGATCCCGAAAAGGCAGAAAGACTGAAATATGGTGCTACCCAGGGGTTTGAAACCAATGAAAATGGATTCGCGTTGTCGGGTAAGAAATATTATGAACGCTTTAAAGATGTTTGCCTGAATCGCATTCAGCAAAACGGGGCAAATTACTTTAAGTTTGATGGTATTGGAGCCGCTAACGGATTGAATGCCAATAAATTTGAAAAAGATATAGATGCCTTATTCCGGCTTACCGGCGAACTTCGTAAAGCAAGTCCTGAATTGTTTATCAATATGACTGTCGGCACCTGGCCATCACCATTTTTTCTCTGGTACAGCAATTCGATCTGGCGCGGCAGCGATGATGTGAACTTCATGGGGCAGGGAACCAAACGCCAGCAATGGAGCAACTATCGCGATGCTATGACCTACGAGAATATTGTTGCAAAAGCACCATTATATCCTCTCAATTCACTTATGCTGCATGGAATATGCATTGCAAAAAACGGAACGCCCAAAGAAATGAATAACACTACCGAAGACATTCGTGATGAAATACATTCCTATTTCGGCAGTGGCACCGGCATTCAGGAATTGTACATAAGCTGGAGCCTGCTTAATGCTGATGTATGGGATATTTTGGCCGAATCAATTCAATGGTCAAGAGCACATAAAGATATCCTTGCCGATACCCATTGGATAGGCGGCGATCCCGGAAAGGGAGAAGTGTATGGCTGGGCAGCCTGGAATAATAATAAAGGTACTATTACTTTGCGAAATCCTTCGGATCAACCGGCAAGCATTAAAATTGATATTGCAAAAGCATTTGAACTACCCGCTAATGCAGCTAAAAAATATGCACTCAAAAGCCCCTGGAAAGCAGATGCTTCCAAACCAAAATTATCTGCATCTGCAGGTCAGCCGGTTACTTTCAAACTTAAGCCTTTCGAAGTAATTACGTTTGATGCCTCAGCTCAAAAATAGACCGATTAAAATACGTCATAAAATAATAAAGCAGCAGTTTGATTTGCAAACTGCTGCCTTATTTATTATGATAGTTGCAAGTGAATGTTTTTCGGGTCACATTCAAAAGTTGGGGAGGAACGATCAATTTATACAATTCGTCTACCTGTTTTTATGCTATTTGTTTCATTT
>JBBSBT010000069.1:0-10010 GCA_038250985.1 Bacteroidales bacterium | reverse complement strand
GAATTTACACGGCCCCATTTGCCTACAGCAATTTCTACTTCAGGTATGGCTGAAAGCCGTTTGTCGAGTGTTTCGATATATTCGAGGTTCTTTTCGATGCTCGAATGCGGCATACTGGTTGGCATAAGCAAAAATGAACCTTCATTTAACGAAGGCATAAACTCCTTACCTGTTCCGGGGAACGTTTTTGCCGGACCTTGCCAGATTGCAGTTTGCCTGAAATTTTTCCACCCGGCTTTTTCGGCACCTGTTGCCACAAAGCCGAATATTTTTCCAAATCCCTGCCAGACCAAAAGACCGAGCAATAAGGTAACCGCTGGAATAAGCAGAAACTTTCGTTTGTTTGCTAACGCCCAACGGATAATATCTTCATAAAAATGCACCATCGACATCAGTACAGCAAGGATAACCCCGATAATTCCGGCAACGAAAATGAAGTTGACTAAAATACTGTTGTGAGCGCCTAATGGAAGCCATTCAATTGAAAGATACCAGGCTGCAACAAGCACAGTAATTGCAATATTGATATAGTTGGGAAATTCCTTACGGTGTTCCGGCCAGCGGGATTCGAGTAAATTATTTAATCCTATCGCAATTAAAGCCAATGCAGGCCAGGTATGCCAGAAAATAATGAAAAACAGGCCTGCCAGAATGAGGCTGCCGTTCCAGATTCTGCTGATCTTTTTGGTGTCAATCCGTATATTAAAGAAAAGATAAGTTATGGTTGGCAATACGACAATTCCCAGTATAAATGCTGACAACAGGGCAAAGGTTTTGGTGAAGGCCAAAGGGTGAAACAGTTTCCCCTCGGCAGCCTGCATGGCAAAAACAGGCAGAAAACTCACTATGGTTGTAGCAATGGACGTAACAACGGCAGCACGGACTTCGGTGGTTGCCAGGTAAATGACATTTACCAGTTTTTTGCCGCGGATATTTTTATTTTCGGGCATTTCCAGATGCCGGAGAATATTCTCCACATCCACAATCCCAATATCGACCATAACCCCGATTGCAATAGCAATACCTGAAAGAGCTACAATATTGGCTTCGATGCCGAAAAAACGCATCAGTATGAAAGTCATCAGAACGCCGATTGGCAATAATCCGGCTACAATAAGGGATGCCCTGAGGTTCATAACCAGGATAATAATTACGATAATACTGATCAGAATTTCGTGCGAGAGCGCTGATTCGAGTGTGCCAATGGTTTCCTTGATCAGTTCAGTACGGTCGTAAAAAGGAACAACTGTAACTTTTGAAATGGAACCGTCGGGCAACGTTTTCTGAGGCATGCCAGCTTCAATTTCCTTTATTTTTGCTTTCACATTGTTGATCACTTCCATGGGATTTGACCCGTAACGTGCAACCACCACTGCCCCAACAGCTTCTGAACCTGATTTGTCGAGACCTCCGCGGCGTGTGGCAGGACCAAAAGCAACATGTGCCACATCTTTAATACGAACCGGAACGTTATTTCTTACAGCGACAACTGAAAGCTCAAGATCATTCAGGTTTTTAACATATCCTAAACCCCGAATGATGTATTCCACACTATTCAGCTCCATGGTCTCGGCACCTATGTCGAGATTGCTGTTGCGCACAGCATTCATCACATCCATAACCGTTACATTGAAAGCTTTTAATGCTTCCGGGTTCAGATCGACCTGGTACTCCTTGATGAAACCACCCACTGATGCTACTTCAGAAACTCCTTCGGCAGTGGCAAGTCCGTATTTAACATAATAATCCTGTATGGTGCGGAGTTCCTGTGGATCCCAGCCACCGTTTGGATTTCCGGTCTTGGGGTCACGGCCTTCGAGCGTGTACCAAAAGATCTGGCCTAATGCAGTTGCATCAGGCCCCAACGTAGGTTGTACCCCGTTGGGTAGTGTCCCTGATGGCAATGAACTGAGTTTCTCGAGTATACGCGACCGGCTCCAGTAAAATTCTACATTATCTTTAAAAATAATATAGATAAACGACATGCCAAACATGGAAGTACTCCGCACGGTTTTCACACCCGGAATGCCCAGCAATGCTGTGGTTAAAGGATACGTAACCTGGTCCTGGATATCTTTGGGAGAACGCCCCATCCACTCCGTTGCCACAATCTGCTGGTTTTCACCAATATCAGGGATAGCATCCACCGCAACCGGATCGCGGGGCAGGAAACCTGATTTCCAGTTGAAAGGCATAAATACAACACCCAGTACCACGAATGTGATCAGGAAGATATAGGTGATCAGCCGGTTTTCGAGAAAATATTTTACTAGTCGGTTAAGCATGAATTCTTGATTAATGGATTATTCAATGTCAACAATCTGAATCTTGCATTGAAAATCGGCTGTCAAACCATCCGTCAGCATTTACAGATGGCCTGACATTCAAATTTTCAGAATCATGATTAGTGCATCATGTGCATGGTGTCGGACTGGTTGTGCATGTGTGTACTATCGGCATGTTCCTGAACAACAAGGGGCATACCGCATATCGGGCAATCACCCGGTTTATCTTCATGCACTTCAGGATGCATGGTGCAGGTGTAAATTACCTTTTCACTTGATTTGGAGTCTGTGGCAGTATTCTTTTGGGTTGAATTGTTGCAGGCAGTGAAATTTGCCGCCATGAAAATGGCAAGCAAAGCAATGAAGAATGATTTTTTCATTTTGATATGTTTTAAGGGTTTTTATTTGTGAGTTAGTAATCAGCAAAGTTTAGGATGGTATTGTTTGATTACATGTTAATTGACGGGGTGATGTGCCGAATGACCTAGTTTTAAAGTATTCAGATTGCGGTGGTATTGGTTTACCATTGCAGTATCGCCCATATAAGTGTGAGTGGCCATCATTCCGCTGCCATGCATGGTATTGCCGCCCATCATATTGCCACCCATCATATTGTCCCCATCCATCATATCCTTGCAATATGTGAGGTAATATTGATTGCAGAGTGAATCATTCAAATGGTAAAGGCTGTCCTCCATCATTGTATTAGGATCGGTAAAATGTCCTCCGGCTGTAACATGGGTTTTGAGTAAATCGTCATTGGTTTTTGCAACCTGGTAACTTTGCTTTAGCTGGGCTTCAGTTTTTTTAAGGTTGGCATTTAGTACGTCCTGGTTACTTTCTTTTTTGCAACTGTATGTTATCATTGCAAGGAGAACCATTAAACTTATGATCGAAAGGATCTTTTTCATTGTTTTTAGATTTAGTAATTGGTTATTGGAAATTTGTGATTTTGGAATTGTGCCCTGAGAACAATTCTTTCCGGGCATAATTATATTAAAATCATCAGCAACAGTATGCTGAATTTACTGCAATTGAATTTGCAGACAGGATTTTTGGAAAGAAGGGGGTAGAAGGAAATGGTAGCAAATCAGAATTGAAATACCTATTGCAGCACATATCATGCTGCTATAATGTACAACTAAGAGCTACAAAATAAGGATTGCCCCCTATAAGGAGGATGTCAGCAACGAAAGTTGCCAAGGGATGCCGGCGAATGGCCGGCAGCAAGAATATCAACCGCTCGATAGTTTATAAAAACACCAAGGGGCGAAATCGTTGTATTATTAAATAAATCTATAAAAAAGGAAGTGTGTAAAGTAACAAAATCTGACGGTGCCTGAGCAGTTGTGGATGAACCTGCTTCGAAATTGTCATTTACTTTCGAGAATTTAAAAACATTATGGCACTTGTCGCAATGGCCATCGCAGCATGCTTTCGGAGTTGAATAAATCGAAAAAGACATCTCTGTCGGGCCACAATAATGCTGCGTAACAGGAATACCCGCTGTTGCTATCAACAGGAGTAGAACTATTGCAATATTGCCGGCTTTTTTGAGCATAATGTTCAATGAAGATGCAAATATAACGGTATTCCTTATACTTTGTTTTGATATAAGTAAATTTTAACATATAAATACCATCGATATTTTTTTTGCTAAACACATAGACGATTGTCCAATGTAAATCAAGATGCCTGATAATCTCCAGCTTCCTAATAATATTTATGGCTGATTATTAATTCATCATACCATGTTATAATTGAAACCATACCCATCTCCATTACAATAAATAAATATTTAAACAATTTGCATCTTGAATATTCATTGATAAACAAACCCCATCAGCTTTCAGTCCGATGGGGTTTATATTTCTCAGAATTGTATAAGCGATTTGTTTTACTGTTTCAAGTCTACTATCACTTCCTGATGTGTGCCTGGTTTCACCTCAATTTTACCATGTCCACTGTAACTCGTTCCCATCATCATCCCTGAAGTACAATCATAATAGTAATACCCGGGTACAAGATTCGTATATTGCGCCATTCCATTCGTATTGCTGGTAACATCATACTGGCAGTAACCCTTATTATAATTCCCACCCATGTTGTTGTGCCCATGGTGTCCGCTCATTCCAATATCTGTTGTCGAGAATACCACATCAACACCTTGCAGGAAAGCAGCAGTACCGTTAATTCTACATTTAATACTTACACTGGCATCACAGGAATCAAGCATCATAGTCAGATTTTGATGCATCCCGTTTTGCATGGTGGGTGATATCGTTCCATAATAATTGCAATTACCGATTCGGGTAGAGCATGCAAAATAATTGGTATCCGACATCAAATTGTTGAAAGTTGCAGTATTACCATTCATCATATTCTGATGTTGAATATGCGAGGTGCAGGTGTTATAAGTTCCATCTTCATGGTGCCTCTCAAAATTGTAAAGCGAATCCATCGACCCGGATACAACGATTTGCGCGTTGGTAACCGGAGTAGAGGAACTTTTCAATTGTACAGTAATGCCAACAGAAGCATCACCTACTTCATTGGTTTTGGTGCATGCAACAAAACCAATACTAATGGCTATCAATAATAGTATGCTAATGTTTTTCATAATTTTCAAGATTTAAATGAATTTAACAGATGTTTTTTTTGTGAACCTAACTATAAATCCTGGAATCAGGTTCTTTTAAATCATTAAGTTAATGGGGAAGAATAGAAACCACCAGAAATAATCTTAGGGTTTGAGATAATCAGCAACTTCTGAGTATACGACGTGTACAATTAGAAGATATTCTACAATCTGATTAATTTGATGCTTTTCACTGATGCAAAAGTAACGGTGAATTATCTGTCATGTTATATTATAAGCAAACTTTAACATATGATGAAAGGGCTCATATTCAATCACTTTCAGATACTCTGCATCGCATAAAGTGCTACAGCCTTTATCTGAATTTCCCTTTCAGTCTGTTTGCATAAAAAAACAAATTCACGAGTTAATAATTAGATTTAATAGTTCTGCTCTAATTTGCTACTTTTACCTTCAGTCCTTAGGAAATCAAATAAATCTAATATTTTGATTAAAAATCTATATCACATTTTAATCCCATTTTCAGCCTTAAAAAATAAACTGTTTGCGCGGCTATATTTCGCACAAACGATTAGTTTGCTTGGCGATTCCTTCACTTGGATAGGTATTGCGCTTTTATCTTTTGAATTTGGAGGAACCCATTCAGCAAAGATTTTATCTACTGCCTTAATTCTGCGTGTAGCTGCTTTTATAATTTTTGGAACCTATGCCGGTGTTCTGGCCGACCGCTTCGATCGCAAGAAAATTATGATTATCACGCACCTTGGCCGCATGTTGATAGTAGGTTCATTCCCTTTTATGAATGAAGTATGGCAAATGTATGTCCTGATATTTTTGTTGAATATTTTCAATTCCTTTTTTACTCCGGCATATAAAGCGGCTATTCCACAGCTGATTTCAAAGAAAGAAGAATTTGGTAATGCCATTGTGCTTTCCAACGCTACCTGGCAACTACTTGGTGTTTTAGGACCCGGCCTTGCAGGTGGCATGGCTGCATTAATGGGGTTGCGCCAGATTTTCTTCTTCGATGCGGCTTCATTTATTATGGCAGCAATTTTAATTTTTCTAATTCCCGGCAATCTTATTGTTAAAAATGAAGAAGCTTTAAAAACTGAAAGCATTAAAAATATTGGCAAGGATATTTTAATCGGTACTAGACTGCTTTTCCAAAAAAGGCCCATTCGTTTCGCTCTCTTTATTGAACTGGTTGCTGCAATTGCAGGAGCTCAAATTTTAGTAAATACAATTGGTCATATTAAAGGAGGTTTACATCTAACTGATGTGCATTACGGATGGATAATGGCCGCTTTTGGTGTAGGCGCAACAATAGCAGCTTTTACAACGAATTTTGTAGACAGATCAAAAAACAAAACAAGGATACTTATCATTGGAGCTGCAATGATCGCTCTTTCAATAGGTATGGCAAATATGGTCCCTTATTGGGTATTGGTGATGTTATGGATATTGGCAGGATTAGGTCAAAGCTATACCGAAATGCCCTCGCAGATATTAATTGCCGAAAACACTGCATTATCCGAACAAGGCAGAGTTTACGGTGCACATTTTGCCTGGTCGCATCTCTGGTGGGCATTTGGTTATCTCATTGCCGGGGTGACAGGAACCTATTTTGCCCAAAACGAATTTTTAATTGGAAGTATTCTGAGTCTAACTTTATTGGGAGCTTTTTGCCTGTATGAATATCGTTTTCATGGTGATATGACTGAAAGTTAAAAACAGTTTTATTTATAGAATCTCCTGATGTGTAAACCATGCCGCCCACAGGATTTTACATCTGGTTTATTCCGGACTTTAACATGATTTAAATGGCAATACTTTTAATTTTGCCTGCGATTAAACCTTTTTCAATTTATTGAATCAAATTAAAACAAGTTTTAATTTCGTAAAATCTTCAATTTTGATGAATAATTACCGTAAGTTTTTCACTTTTCTTTTTATGCTGGTTTCGGCTGCTGCCTCAGCGCAGGAATTCCGGATTACCGGTTCATTTGTAAATACAATCGATCAGCAATCGCTTCCGGGCGCTACTGTTAAACTGTCGAATGCCAAAGACACAACTCAATTTAAATATACCACCAGCGGCCAGCAAGGTGAATTTGAATTTTCGAAACTGAAAAGGGGGCAATATATACTGGAAGTCAGTTATATAGGATTTGAAAATTTCAGAAAAACTGTTTTTGCCGGCGGGAAGTCGGAAAATGTGGGGAAACTTGAAATGAAACCTATTGCCACCGATCTCGGCGGTGTTTATATTACCGGTACTGATGTGAGGGCCGAACAAAAAGGGGATACCACCCAATATAACTCAAGTGCTTTCAAGGTAAGCCAGGATGCCACTACCGAGGACCTGGTAAAGAAAATGCCGGGCATTACAATTGAAAACGGTACAGTTACCGCTCATGGGGAAGCGATTCAAAGAGTATTGGTCGACGGGAAGCAGTTTTTTGGCGATGACCCTTCAGTTACGCTCAAAAATCTTCCTGCTGAAGTGGTGGATAAGATACAGGTTTTCGACAAACTTTCCGACCAGGCGGCATGGACTGGTTTTGACGATGGAAGCGGGCAAAAGACTATGAATATTGTGACCAAGAATGCAAGAAATACCGGGCAATTTGGAAAATTTTCAGCCGGGTACGGAACAGATGAAAAATATCTGCTTGGGGCAAACATAAATTTTTTCAACGGGCAAAGGCGTATCACATTGCTGGGAATGAGCAATAATGTGAACCAGCAGGATTTTCAGGCCGATAATTTACCTGGAAGCAGCGGATCGCAGCGGCGTGGCAGGGGTGGATCCGGGTTCCAGGTTGGCCCGCAGAGCGGGGTTTTCAGTACCAATGCGATAGGTGTTAACTATACCGATGTTTGGGGAAAGAAATTAACACTCAATGCCAGCTATTTCTGGAACGATGGAACCAGTACAACAAATCAATTGACTGACCGACAGTATATCCTTGGCGGGGATGCCAGCCAGTATTATAACGAAGTGAGCAAATCGACCAGTAATAACACCAGTCACAGGCTTAACCTTCGTCTTGAATACGCTATCGACACCAACAATTCAATTATTTTATCACCCCGGTTCAGCCTTCAGGATAATAACTCTCAAAGCAGTTTGAATGCCCGCACTGCTTTGACCCCTGACTATATTGAATCAAACCTGATAAACTCATCTGTTAACGCAAATCACGGCATATCCTCAGGATTGAATTTCAATAACGATTTTTTATACCGGCATAAGTTTAATAAAAAGGGCAGAACGATATCCCTTAACCTGGAAACAGGTATTACAAACCGGGGCTCAGATAATTATGTGAATACACAAAATATATTTTATCAACAGGTACAGGGACGGGCGAATGATTCGATAGATCAATACGGGAAATCGCTCGCCAACGGGCTTTCACTCTCGTCGAATCTCGTATATACGGAGCCGGTTGGCTCAAACAGCCAGCTGCAATTGAACTATAAAGTCAACTGGTCGAAAAATGATAACGATAAGAAGACTTTTAATTATGCAACCGACCGGCAGGATTATACCTCGTTCGATACCTTACTTTCAAACATTTACAATAATCATTATATAACCCATCGCGTTGGAACGGGATATTTGTACCAGACCGCAAAGGCAAACTTTAATGCCGGGCTAACATATCAGTATGCCAGTCTCGGCGGGAATACCAGTTTTCCCTTACTGGATTCCACTCAACGGTATTTTAACAATGTGCTACCCAACCTGATGTTTAATTATAAGTTCACCAAATTTACAAATTTACGGGTGTTTTATCGTGCCAGTACTAATGCTCCTTCTGTTACGCAGCTTCAGAAAGTAATTGATAACTCAAATTCGCTGCTGCTTACAACCGGTAATCCTTCACTGGAACAGGAAATCCGGCATTTTGCCATGGCTCGCTTTTCACATTCCAATAAAGATAAAACAGCAAATCTTTTTGGAATGCTGTTTTTGCAGAAGACCCAGAATTACATCGGGAATTCTACTTTCCGAACAGCCGGCGACACCATTATTAATGGTCAGCAGGTGCAGAAAGGCACTCAACTCACTATTCCAACAAACCTGGATGGCGCATGGAATACGCGTGCACTAGTTACTGTCGGTTTCCCTATTAAGCCCATAAAATGTAATATCAACTTCAATACCGGTGTGAGTTACAACCGTCTTCCAAGTCTTATTAATTCCTTAACGAATACTTCAAAAACGTATGGACTTAACCTGGGGTCGGTGCTAAGCAGTAACATCAGCCAGAAACTTGATTTCACACTGACGTATAATATTAATTATAACCTGGTAAATAATTCCATTCAGCCTGAACTGAATAACAACTATTTCTTACAGATTGGTTCTCTGCAATTTAACTGGGAATTCTGGAAAGGATTTTTCATTCAGAACACAATTACCTACCAGGATTACAATCTGGTTTCGTCGGATATTGACAGCAGGTACACATTATGGAATGTAAATCTGGGTAAAAAAATCTTTAAAAACAGGGCCGGTGAAATCAAGTTGTCGTGTTATGATCTTCTGGACCAGAATAAGAGCGTGAACCGGACAGTTGCCGATACATATATCGAAGACACAAACACGGATGTGCTTCGGCAGTATTTCATGCTTTCGTTTACATATAACTTACGTAAATTCAACGGAAGGATGCCTGATATGCAGCAGGATCGCCATGGTTTTGATGGCCGCCCGGATTATCACCAGCATTGAAACCGAGATTTCATAATGACAGATTATTGAAATACTTCTTTTTTCTTTTTCAAGTACTCCAGATAAGGAATGCTATCCTCGTTTTTGAATCCGGTGGTGCCATCATATTCGATTATTAGTACGGTTATGCCAGTTATTTCTTCATAAACAAAGCAAATCATACTCATTCAGATTTCTTACGGAAAACATTTAGAAGATAGTTCCCGGATGGTTTTTATCAATCGGGAAATATTGTATATTAGCTGAATATTTTTGACTAATGGAGGATATAGTAAACCTGACATTCCCTGCTTTATTTGCTGAAACATTGAGTAAATACGGGGATCGTCCTGCAATGGCGTTGGTTGGTAATGAACCAATGACTTATGCTGACCTGGAT
>JBBSBT010000068.1:0-10029 GCA_038250985.1 Bacteroidales bacterium | reverse complement strand
GATGATATTGCCATTCCCGGTTTAGGCAAAAAGAATTATGCCCGCTTTATGCCTTTTCTTCTTACTTTGTTTTTCTTTATCTTTTTCAATAACCTGCTGGGTATTGTCCCTATTTTCCCGGGAGGAGCTAACCTGACGGGTAATATAGCCATTACGCTTATACTGGCACTATTCACTTTCGCAATCACTTCGTATAATGGAAACAAAGAATATTGGATACATATAATTAACGCCCCGGGCGTACCCTGGTGGCTTAAATTTCCCATACCACTCATGCCTGTGGTTGAGATAATAGGAGTAATAACCAAGCCTTTTGTATTGATGATCCGTTTGTTTGCCAACATGGCAGCGGGACATATAATACTGCTTGGATTTATGAGCCTGATCTTTATTTTCGGTAAAATACACATCGGAGCCGGATTAGGTGTATCCGTATTATCTATTTCTTTCGGCGTGTTTATGACCCTGCTCGAACTACTGGTAGCATTTATCCAGGCCTACGTATTTGCATTACTTTCGGCCATTTACTTTGGAATGGCGATGGAAGAACATACGCATCCCAAAGAACACACAACAGAACACTAAATCTTTTTTAATCACTATAAATCCATTCTTATGTCACTCTTAAGCGTTTTATTACAAGTAGCAACAGATTTGGCTCCCGTTGCAAAAATGGGTGCCGGTATTGGTGCTGGTATTGCAGCTATTGGTGCTGGTATCGGTATTGGAAAAATCGGGGGCTCAGCTCTCGAATCCATTGCCCGTCAGCCTGAAAGTGTAGGCGATATCCGTTCGAACATGATTGTAGCTGCCGCTCTTATCGAAGGAGTTGCTTTCTTCGCAATCGTTGTTTGTCTGCTCATCCTGTTCCTGTAGCACAAATTCGGCTGCTGTATCTCTGCACCTGGCAGGGATGCGGTTGCTGAATAATTTTGAATCAGAATTAAATAAATAAATTATAAACTATTCATACCCAGAACTATGCAATTAGTAACTCCTGGTATAGGCCTGTTATTCTGGATGCTGGTTTCGTTCGGCCTGGTAATGTATGTTCTTGCCAAATACGCGTGGAAGCCCATTATGAAAGGCATTCATCAAAGGGAAGAAACAATCGAAAATGCATTGGAAGCGGCTAACGAAGCAAAGAAGGAAATGTTGCAGTTAAAATCGGGCAACGAACAATTGCTGCGTGATGCCAAGGACGAACGCGATGCCCTGATGCGCGATGCACGTAAAGTCAGGGAATCTATACTTGACGAAGCCCGTGTGAAAGCAAATGAAGAATCGGCCCGGATTCTTGAAAATGCACGCGAAAACATTCAGTTCGAGAAAATGGCAGTCATCAACGAGTTGAAAAACCAGATTGCTACCATTTCGATCGATATCGCTGAAAAACTGATTGGCAAAGAACTTGAAGACAAAGAGCAACAAAAAAAGCTCACAGAGAAGCTTCTGAAAGATGTAAAAATTAATTAAGCAGATAAAACTCAGATGAGTTATACAAAAATAACAATACGGTATGCTGCAGCCTTTTTCGACCTTGCCGAAGAGAGGGAGATCGTTGAAAATGCTTATCAGGATATGGTACTTCTTGGGAATATCTGCACTTCAAACCGCGATTTTGTTCTAATGCTGCAAAACCCGGTAGTACATGCCGATAAAAAAAATAAAGTGATCGTAAAGATATTCGGAACATCTGTCAATAAGATTACGCTCAGCTTTATGAGCCTGATGATCCGGAAACGCCGCGAGCGCTACCTGCCCTCCATTGCCGAAGCTTTTGCCGACCTTTACAAAGCATCGAAAGGTATAAAAACAGCTTATGTTACTTCCGCAGTGGAACTGTCCGAAAAAGAAAAGACCGGCGTACTGGAAATACTCCGGAAACTGACTGATAAAAAGATTGATCTGGTTGAAGAAATTAATGAATCGCTGCTTGGCGGTTTTGTTATTAATCTCGAAGACTACCAGATTGACCAGAGTGTTTCAACGAAAGTCAAGAAATTAAAGAAGGATTTTGAAAAAAATCTGTTTATAAAAGGATTTTAATCCATTACTTATATGGCACAAATTAAACCCGCAGAAGTAACTGCAATCCTGCGGCAGGAATTGGCCGGTTTTTCAACTGAAGCCGAAATCAAAGAAATCGGATCTGTTCTTCAGGTCGGCGATGGCATTGCCCGTGTGTATGGTCTTTCAAACGCACAATCGGGCGAGCTGGTTGAATTTACCAAAACTAACACCAAGGGTATTGTACTCAACCTCGAAGAGGATAACGTGGGCGTAGTACTTTTAGGTGAATCTAATTTTATAAAAGAGGGCGACAAGGTACAGCGCACCAAACGTATTGCCAGTATCCGTGTTGGCGAAGGTATGCTCGGACGGGTTATTGATACCCTGGGCCAACCTATCGACGGCAAAGGTGAACTTAAAGGCGAGCTGTTCGAAATGCCTTTGGAACGTAAAGCGCCCGGAGTTATTTTCCGTCAGCCTGTGACAGAACCACTACAAACCGGTATCAAGGCGATTGATGCCATGATCCCGATCGGCCGCGGACAACGTGAACTTATTATCGGCGACCGCCAGACCGGCAAATCGGCTATCGCTATTGATACCATTATCAACCAGAAAGAATTTTTTGAAAAAGGCGAACCGGTTTTCTGTATTTATGTAGCTATTGGACAAAAAGGATCTACCGTTGCCAATATTGTAAAGACACTTGAGGATCATGGAGCGATGGCTTACACCGTTATCGTTATGGCTACGGCTAGCGATCCTGCCGCAATGCAGTTTTATGCCCCGTTTACCGGTGCTGCTATCGGTGAGTTTTTCCGCGATTCGGGTCGCTCGGCATTGGTAATCTATGATGACCTTTCGAAACAGGCTGTTGCCTACCGCGAAGTTTCATTGTTGCTTCGTCGCCCGCCCGGACGTGAAGCATATCCAGGTGATGTATTCTACCTGCATTCGCGCCTGCTCGAACGTGCCGCCAAGATCATTAAGAGTGATGCAGTGGCAAGCCAGATGAACGACCTGCCCGAATCCATCAGGCACATGGTAAAAGGTGGAGGATCTCTCACTGCCTTGCCGATTATCGAAACACAGGCCGGGGACGTTTCAGCTTATATCCCAACCAATGTAATTTCAATTACCGACGGACAGATATTTTTAGAAACCACGTTGTTTAACTCCGGTATTCGTCCGGCTATCAACGTGGGGATATCGGTATCACGCGTTGGGGGAAATGCGCAGATCAAAGCCATGAAAAAAGTGGCCGGTACCCTTAAGCTGGCACAGGCTGAATACCGCGAACTGGAAGCGTTCTCAAAATTTGGTTCCGACCTTGATGCCGCCACTAAAAATATCCTCGAAAAAGGAGCCCGCAACGTTGAAATTCTGAAACAACCCCAATATTCGCCCGTGCCTGTTGAAAAGCAGATTGCAATCATAGCATGCGGAACCCGGGGCTTACTCCAGAAATTACCCGTTGGCTCAATCCGTGATTTTGAAACGGAATTCCTGCATACACTCGAAACCACCCATAAAGCTTTGCTGAAAGATCTGAAACAAGGAAAACTCGACGACCAGATCCTTGCTAAAATTGATGAAGTAGCAAAAGAAGTTGGCGCGAAGTACAGTAAATAAGCACAAGCACTTTAAGCTTAGCTGGAGCATACAGTAATTTATGAATAATACCATTTTATGGCGAATTTAAAGGAAGTAAGGAGCAGGATCGCTTCGGTGAAATCGACACAGCAGATCACAAGCGCCATGAAAATGGTGGCTGCATCGAAGTTGCGCAAGGCTCAGAATGCCATCCTGAAAATGCGGCCTTATGCAGCTAAATTAAAGGATATTCTTCAAAACCTGAGCGCTTCGCTTGATGCTGACGATAACAATGTTTTCGCCCGGCTGAGCAAACCCGAAAGGATTCTGCTGGTTGTCATCACTTCGAATCGTGGATTATGCGGAGCTTTTAATACAAATGTTTTGCGTACAGCTTCCCAGCGCATCATGCTCGACTATGCTTCACAGTATAAATCGGGGAATGTAAGCGTTGTTACAATAGGCCGTAAAGCTACCGAGTATTTTAAAAAACGGGATTATACCGTGGTTTCGTCGCACGATTCAATTTTTGACAGCCTTACCTATGAAAATGCAGCTGTAATTGCTACTTCGATTATGGATGCTTTTGCCTCGGGCAAATACGACAAAGTGGAGCTGGTGTATAACCAATTCAAAAATGCAGCTATACAGCAACTGATTGTCGAGCAGTTTCTTCCTGTTGAAGCGCCACCTGCCGAAATCACTGTGGTTTCGAAAAGTAATGTTGATTATATCTTTTTACCGTCAAAAGAGGAAATCGTTACCGAACTGATCCCCAGGTCACTCAGGATACAATTCTATAAATCAATTCTCGATTCAAATGCTTCCGAGCACGGTGCGCGAATGACAGCCATGCACCAGGCGACTGATAATGCAGGCGAACTTATCAAGGCGCTTAACCTTTCGTACAATAAAGCAAGGCAGGCGGCGATAACCAATGAGATCCTTGAAATCGTAAGTGGTGCCGAAGCATTAAAGAATTCATAATCTGTTGCTGATCAGGCTCTCTTCCGGTATGTTTTTCAATGTAAATATATAGATACAGATAAAACTTTAAAACTCTTAGTCATGATAAAAGAAGCAGTCGAAAAAGCAATCATCAACCAGATAAAGAATGAAGAGCACTCTTCGAGGTTGTATCTCTCCATGGCATCGTGGTGCCAGGTTAACGGGTATCCCGGTGCTGCCGCTTTTCTTTATAAACAAACGGATGAAGAACGTATGCACCAGCTCAAGTTTGTGCATTACCTTAACGACAGGAATGGATACAGTAAATTACTGGCACTCGATAATCCTACCGCCGAATACAAATCCCTACTCGACATATTTGAAAAAGTAATGGCTCACGAAGAGTTTATTACCTCCTCAATCAACGATTTGTACGAAGTTGCGGTGAATAACAAAGACTATACAACCGGCAATTTCCTGCAATGGTATATAAATGAACAGATTGAAGAAGAAAGTACCATGCACAATATTCTTGACAAAATGAAACTGGCCGGTAACGCATCCGGTGGTTTGTTCCTCATTGATAAAGAACTTGCCGCGCTGGCTGCAGCAAAGGTTGTGGCTCCGCTCCCAGCCGAATAAAAAAACAATAAAATATTTATAAAAACTGCTTTCTTCCCGGGAGCAGTTTTTTTTGTAGTTTTGATTAACAAATACAAAATGCCTTCAGCACTTAAAATTGGAGTAATCATTGATATTTAATCATATAATATAATCCGATCCTTATGTTGAATATTGCCTTATTTGGCCCTCCGGGCGCAGGAAAGGGAACCCAGTCGGAGTTCCTCATCAGCAAATACAACTTGTTTTATATTTCAACCGGGGATTTGCTTCGCAAAGAGATTGCAGACAAAACCAGGCTTGGAATGGAAGCACAGAGCAGCATTGCCTCAGGCGGGCTGGTTTCGGACGAAATTATCGTTCAGATCATCGAAAAAACAATTACCGACAACCCAGATTCAAACGGCTTTCTTTTCGATGGTTTCCCACGTACTTATATTCAGGCATATATCCTCGAGGGACTGATGTTGAAACTGAATACCGCGCTCAATTGCCTGATCAGTCTTGTGGTTCCCGAAAAGGAATCGGTAGCCCGGCTTCTGAACAGGGGTAAAACCTCGGGGCGTAGTGATGATAACGAAAAAGTTATTCGAAATCGCCTCAAGGAATACAATGAAAAAACACTGCCGGTTCTTCAGTTTTACAGGGACAAAGGCATTTATGAGGAGGTAAATGGTTTGGACAGCATCAAAAATGTAAACATAGCCATCACAAAAATAATAGGCCGGGAACTGAGTAAAAGCCTGTTCAATATCGTGCTTTTTGGGTACCCGGGTTCGGGCAGGGGTTCGCAGGGAAAAGCACTGGCAAAAAAGTTTGGACTGGAATATGTAGCCACTGGCGCCATGCTCGAGAAGGAAATTGCCTCCCATTCGGAAACAGGAAAAAAAATAACGGATCTGTATGAAAATGGTCAGCTCGTGCCGGATGAAATCGTGGTTCAGCTGATTGAGAAAAAACTGGCTAATTCCAAAGGTGTTAAAGGATTTATCTTCAAAGGCTTTCCACGAACCTTGGTACAGTCATATATTCTAGATGGACTGCTTAAAAAATACGGTTCATCTATTTCCAAGATCATTGAAATTGAAGTTCCGACGCTTGAACTGATCAGCCGGCTGGATGAACGGAGCAAAACCGAAAACTGTATGCCTTACGACAACAGCACGGCAAAAATTGTGAAACGCTTGCAGGAACACGAAACCAAAACAGTGCCGGTAATTGAAAAATACAACCAGTTACATGGCGTGATCAAAATTGACGGACAGGGCTCTTTTGACGAAGTATTTAACCGCATCTCTGCAGCCATGGAAACCGGATTTAAGAATCTGAGGTAAATAGCAAACGATTTACTGTTTAAGAAAAAAAGCGGGAGTTGACTCCCGCTTTTTTATACCCACAGCTTGTCACTGTGTCCTTCCCTTTGCCTAAGGAGTATCTTACTGTTGTTTTTAGAACAACAGATTCTCCTGGTATAGACTAAAAACCATGCTAAAACTGGTTTATGAAACAGAATTCCCTGGTCCTGGCTAATATCGCCCATAAGGGAATATCCTCAACAAGCAGTTAGATAGTAAGTTATCATTTATAAAAAAAAAATAAATTATTATTCTGCCCGGGAGACACATGGGATAAAAACAAATGTATGTTCCAAAAAGGGAAATTATGTCCTGTAAGGAGCCTGTTTAGAAGCGTATAATTTTCAATGCTTTCCCCGAATTAAGAAATCCCCTGATAATCTGGTGTACATCCCGGTTATCGTTGTATTTTTTAATACACTCTTTGATCTGGGTGGGATCAGCCAGGCCATTTTCGCGCGACATCCATCCAAATCCCGCAAAAACATTGTTTTCGATAAGTATAACCGAAACTTCGTCCTCGTTGCGTCCGTGATCAATAATAGCCATATCCGACCATTTGTGATGAAACTGGGACAGGGCTGTATCGACTCTCTGGTTATAGGATTCCGCCGGTTCGAGTCCGATGCAGGCACCGGAACATTGCCCGATGGAATGCTGAAAACAGGCTCCATGATTCTGATAAAGGCCGCATAATTTCTGACAAAGATCATGTTTGGCAACAATTTCATGAACCACCACCAGGGCTTCATCAAACGATGAAAAAACAGTATGAGGCTTTCCGGTGTTTTTGATTTTTTCAATCTGCATCACTTTATACCCGGCTTGTGTGTAAAACGAATATAACCCGTATTTATAGAGAGTTCGTCGCTGAAGCCTGTTATGCAAGGGTTTGTGTTGTTTTATTTCATCCGACTCCAACAGTAAAGCGATCAATTCGCTGCCGGTTTCTTCGAAACTGATGCTTGCCGTATTCGAACGCATTTCGATGGCTCTGCTGGTGTTGCTATTTTGAAAATGCGATAAAACCCTGGAGTGGATATTCTTACTTTTCCCGATATAAAGTAATTTTCCGTTTTCATCATGAAAGTAGTAAACGCCAGGGTTGGTAGGCAGCCTGCTGAATACCGAGCGATCCAGCGAAGGATGCAGCCCGTCGGTTGGGATCTGGCTCAGGGTGGGATCAACACTCAATAAGCGTTCAAATAGCTTAACAGTAGCAAGAGCATCGCCCGATGCCCTGTGACGCGAAGTTACCTGTATTCCCAGGCTGTCGCATAGGTTCCCCAGGCTGTAGGATTTGTGCCCGGGCAAAAGTTTACGCGACATTTTAACCGTGCACAACACAGGTCTTTTGTACTTATATCCCAGGTTCAGAAATTCCTGCTTTACAAAACTGTAATCGAATGCAGCATTGTGGGCCACAAATGTACAATCTTCGGTTATTTCAACGATATCGCGGGCAACTTCAAAGAATTTTGGCGCATCCTTAAGCATTTCGTCCGAAATGCCGGTAAGGCGGGCAACAAATGGAGGTACCTTACATTCCGGATTTATAAGCGATGAATATTCGTTCACCACTTTTATCCCATCGTGGATATAGATAGCTATTTCTGTAATCCGTTCACGGCTGGCATTGCCTCCCGTGGTTTCAATATCGATTATTGCGTACACTTAACCAGGCTGTAAAAGGTCAAAGATAGTCTACAAAACAATTCGGCACGCAACTATTTTATTCGTCAATTTTAGTAAATCCAGGTAGATAAATATTTATTCCATTAATAATCAATCTCATACAGCAAAAGGATTTTAATTATACCTTGCAGAAATTAAAAAATTGTTACCTTTGCCACTTCTAGTATAAAAATCACGGATCATGGCACATGAGGTTAAAATTTTTTCAGGCAGAGCCACGCGCTACCTGGCCGAGAATATTGCGATTAGCTTCGGGACGAAACTAGGCGAAGTCCAGGTTATTGATTTCAGTGACGGGGAGTTTACGATCTCTTTTGAAGAGAATCTTCGTGGTAATGATGTATACATTGTACAGTCCACATTCCCTCCTTCAGAAAATTTACTGGAACTTTTGCTTATGGTTGATGCAGCCAAGCGGGCTTCAGCCAGGCAGATAACCGCAGTGATTCCCTATTTTGGATATGCACGCCAGGATCGCAAAGACAAGCCCCGCGTTCCGATTACCGCCAAGCTGATTGCTAACCTGCTTACAGCTGCCGGCGTGCAACGGCTTATAACGATTGACCTGCATGCCGACCAGATCCAGGGATTTTTCGATGTTCCCGTGGATCATTTGTATGCATCATCTATATTTTTACCGTATATCAAGAAACTCAATCTGCCAAATCTTGTTTTCGCATCGCCCGATACAGGAGGCACACGCAGGGCCGCTTCGTATGCCAAAGCACTGAATACGGGTTTTGTAATTTGTTATAAACAACGTTCGAAAGCAAACCAGGTTGATTCGATGTCGCTGATTGGCGATGTGACAGGAAAGGATGTATTGCTGCTCGACGATATCATTGATACAGGCGGAACTATTACCAAGGCCGCCCAGATCATGATCGATAACGGCGCTGCCAGTGTTCGGGGTTTTTGTACTCACCCTATATTATCTGGTGAAGCTTTTAACAATCTCGTTAATTCGGCCTTTACCGAAGTAATTGTTACCGACACCATTCCTTTGAAACACGAAAATCCAAAAATAAAAGTTCTGAGCACGGCTACCTTGCTGGCTGATGTCATCAAGCGGGCTCATAATTACGAATCGATTTCATCACTTTTTAACATCAAATAACATCAATTAATAACAATTAAATCCAATTCAAATGAAAACAGTATCAATGAGCGGTTCGCTTCGCGCGAACGTAGGGAAAAAGGATGCTAAAATGAACCGTGCAAGCGGTAAGGTACCATGTGTAATCTACGGTGGTAAAGAAGAACTTCATTTTACACTGGACGGAAAAGTCCTCGACACTATTATTTTCACACCGTACACGTACCTGATTGACCTTGACATCGACGGCAAAAAATTCACCGCCACACTTCAGGACATCCAATACCACCCGGTTTCGGGCAACACTCTGCATGCCGATTTCCTGCAGGTAACAAAAGGGAAACCAATTATTGTCAGCCTTCCGATACGGGTCGAAGGAAACTCACCCGGTGTATTGCGCGGGGGCAAACTGGTTAAGAAATTCCGCAAACTAAAAGTTAAAGGTCTTGCCGAAAATATGCCGGAAGAAATTGTAATCAGTATTTCGAAAATGGAAATTGAAGACAGCCTCAGGATCAGCGATATAAAAATACCTAATATCGAAGTCCTGGAAGTAATGGGTAACCTCGTTATACAGGTAGCATCAACACGTGCTGTTGAGCCTACAGCTGTTCCGGGAGCCAAATAAAACCCGGGAATACTAAATTTTCTTACATGAAAAAGGTACAAAGTTCAACTTTGTACCTTTTTCTTTTAATATAAGTTTAT
>JBBSBT010000067.1:0-10057 GCA_038250985.1 Bacteroidales bacterium | reverse complement strand
TAAAGAAAAAGAAACCACCAAGTCAAAACAGCAGGATGTTGAAATCACTGGCAGCGAAGCTGTTATCCGTTCATTGATTGCTGAAGGTGCTGAAGTTATTTTCGGGTATCCCGGCGGGGCCATAATGCCTGTTTATGATGCATTATATGACTATCGTAATGCGCTGCGGCATATCCTTACACGCCACGAACAGGGGGCAGTGCATGCCGCCCAGGGATATGCCCGTGTTACAGGGAAAGTTGGTGTTTGCATTGCCACTTCGGGTCCCGGGGCAACTAACCTTATGACTGGTATTGCTGATGCCCAGATAGATTCTACTCCTTTGGTCTGTATCACAGGCCAGGTTACTTCCGGTTTACTCGGTACGGATGCTTTCCAGGAATCGGATGTGGTAGGAATTTCCATGCCCGTGACTAAGTGGAACTTCCAGATCACTACGGCGGAAGATATTCCCGAAGCCATAGCCAAGGCTTTTTATATTGCAGCTTCGGGAAGACCAGGTCCGGTTTTGCTCGATATTACCAAAGACGCCCAGTTCGGCAAGTTAAAATATAAATATAATAAATGTCACAAAATCAGGAGTTATGTCCCCGAATACCCGGTAAATAAGGAGAAATTGACCGAGGCAGCCACACTGATAAATGAAGCAAAAAAGCCTTTCCTCATTTTTGGCCAGGGAATTATGCTGGGCGAAGCTGAGAAAGAACTGAAAAGCTTTATTGATAAAACCGGTATTCCTGCAGCATGGACACTTTTAGGCCTCTCTGCCCTGAGCAGTGACCATCCCCTGAATGTGGGAATGCTGGGCATGCACGGCAATTACGGGCCGAATATCAAGACCAATGAATGCGATTTGCTTATAGCAGTAGGAATGCGATTCGACGACCGGGTGACGGGAACGCTAACAACATACGCCAGGCAGGCAAAAATCATACACATTGAAATTGATCCTGCCGAAATCAATAAAAATGTAAAAACAGATGTGGCTTTACTGGGCGATGCCAAGAAGATTCTCCGCCTGCTGACACATATCGTCAATCCGAACAAGCATAAAGAATGGGTCAAAGAGTTCAGGATAGCCCATACTATTGAAGACAAGAAAGTTATTCAATCTGATCTATACCCTAAAAAACCAGGCCTGACTATGGGTGAAGTAATCCGTAGAATTTCGGAATACACTAAAAACGGTGCAGTGATAGTTTCGGATGTTGGTCAGCACCAGATGGCAACGGCACGTTATTCTAAATTCACCCAGGCAAGAAGTCATATCACTTCAGGCGGACTTGGCACCATGGGCTTCGGATTGCCCGCAGCCATCGGCGCCAAATTAGGTGAACCCAAGCGTGAAGTTGTGGTTTTTGCCGGTGACGGCGGCTTTCAAATGACGATACAGGAACTGGGTACGATTGCCCAGGAGAAACTGGGTGTAAAAATGGTCATCCTCAATAATCATTTCCTGGGAATGGTTCGTCAATGGCAGGAACTCTTCTTTGAAAAAAGATACTCCTTTACTGAAATCCTGAGTCCCGATTTTGTGAAAGTTGCCGACGCATACGGCATCCCGGGAATCCTGGTATCCTCCCGCGATAAACTCGATGAAGCCATCAGGGTGATGTTCGAAACCAAAGGGCCTTATCTGATGGAAGTAAATATTGAAAAAGAGGACAATGTCTTCCCGATGGTGCCCTCAGGCGCTTCCGTTTCCGATATCTTGCTGAGTCCTGCAGATGCTGCCAAATAGAGGTTTAATTATTTAATTTCCGAAAAAATGAAACAGGAATATATTATTTCAGCTTACAGCGAAAACCATATCGGTTTGCTTAACCGCATTACCATCATATTTACCCGTCGCAAAGTAAACATTGAAAGTCTTACCGTATCTGAATCCGCCATCAAAGGGATTTCAAAATTTACCATCGTGGTAAACGATACCAAAGATAAGGTCAGCAACATCGTAAAACAGATCGACAAACAGATTGAAGTGCTCAAAGCTTTTTATCACACCAATGAGGAAATGATTTTCCAGGAAATTGCATTGTATAAAGTACCGACGGCCCCCATTATGGAAAGCGACCAGATTGAGAGACTGATCCGCAGCCATAATGCCAGAATCCTCGAAATCACCCCGGAATATACTGTAATTGAAAAAACCGGTCACAAAGAAGAAACCCAGGACTTATTCAACAAGTTAAACCAGTTTGGCGTTTTACAGTTCATTCGCTCAGGAAGGATAGCCATAACCCGTTCACCTATCGAAAAACTTTCGGTATTCCTGAAAGAACGGGATGCGCTGCTGGCAAAAGTAGAATCCAAAGGCAAAAGCACAAAGTTGTAAAGATTAAATTATTCACAGGGCTATTGATATGAAAAAAGAATTCATAATTACAACTTATAGCGAAAACCACATCGGTTTAACCAATCGCATAACCATTATCCTGACCCGCCGGCAAGTAAATATCGAAAGCCTGACGGGATCGGAATCAGCCTTGCCCGGAATTCATAAAATAACCATAGTTGTAAACGAAGAAGAAGAGAAGATTAAAAACATTGTAAAGCAAATTGACAAACTGGTGGATGTTCTCAAGGCATTTTATCATACCAATGAAGAAATGATACACCAGGAAATTGCTTTATATAAAGTGCCGACAAAATCTCTGATGGAAAGCGATGAGATTGAAAAGCTGATCCGGATACATAACGCACGTATCCTGGAGATCACGCCGGAATATACCGTTATTGAAAAAACCGGGCATAAGGAAGAAACCCAGGATCTGTTCACAGAACTCAATAAATTCGGAGTGTTGCAGTTTATCCGTTCCGGAAGGATCGCTATCACCCGTTCCCGTATCGAAAAGTTATCGGAATTCCTTAAAGAAAGAGATAAACTCCTGCTGAAAGTTGAATCGCGTGGAAGATTAAGAACAACAATATAAATTAACAGCACAAGACAATATAAATTTTAACAAACAAATCAAAAACAATGGCAAAAATTAAATTTGGATCAACTGAAGAAAATGTAGTAACCCGCGAAGAATTTCCCCTGGCAAAAGCCGTGGAGACCCTGAAAAATGAAACCATAGCCATTCTTGGCTACGGCGTTCAGGGTCCCGGGCAGTCACTAAACCTGCGCGATAACGGGTTCAATGTAATCATTGGTCAGCGTAAAGGTTCCAAATCGTGGGACAAAGCAGTGAAAGACGGATGGGAGCCCGGCAAAACGCTGTTCGAACTTGAAGAAGCCTGCCAACGCGGCACTATCATTCAATTTCTGTTGTCCGATGCCGGCCAGATCGAATTATGGCCTACCGTAAAGAAAAATCTTTCGGCCGGGAAGGCTTTGTATTTTTCACATGGTTTTGGCATTACTTACAAAGAGCGGACAGGAATCGTGCCTCCTGCTGATGTGGATGTAATATTGGTTGCACCCAAAGGATCAGGAACCAGCCTCAGACGTATGTTTTTACAGGGACGTGGTCTCAATTCAAGCTATGCTATTTTCCAGGATGCCACCGGCCGTGCATTTGAACGCGTTGTTGCATTAGGAATTGGTGTTGGATCAGGATACCTGTTCGAGACAGATTTCAAGAAAGAAGTTTTCTCCGATCTTACCGGCGAACGGGGTACATTGATGGGCGCCATACAGGGAATATTTGCAGCTCAATACGATGTGTTGCGCAGCAAAGGGCACTCTCCTTCCGAAGCGTTTAACGAAACCGTTGAAGAATTAACACAAAGCCTCATGCCACTGGTAGCCGAAAACGGGATGGATTGGATGTATGCCAATTGCTCAACCACAGCACAGCGCGGGGCACTCGACTGGTGGAAGAAATTCCGTGATGCCACCAAACCTGTATTCGAAGAATTATATAACGAAGTTGCCAGCGGAAACGAAGCACAACTTTCGATAGACTCGAACAGCAAACCCGATTACCGCGAAAAACTTGAAGTTGAACTGAAAGAACTTCGCGATTCGGAAATGTGGGTGGCTGGTGCTGCGGTACGAAAATTGCGTCCTGAAAATAATTAAGGGTTTCAATGTTGAGACGCGAGGCATCGCGTCTGTAAATGCATGCATAAAAACAGAAGGTAACCGCCAAGGGTGCTTTTCTTTAAAACCAATCAATATGAGTGATAAAATTTATGTTTTTGATACAACCCTGCGCGACGGCGAACAGGTACCGGGGTGCCAGCTGAACACGCTTGAAAAAATTGAAGTGGCTAAACAGTTGGAAGCTTTGGGTGTCGATATCATCGAGGCCGGCTTTCCGATTTCGAGCCCGGTGGATTTTAAATCGGTGGTTGAGATCTCGAAAGCGGTTCACGAGCCGGTAATCTGCGCCTTAACCCGCGCCATTGAGAAAGATATTGATGTGGCTGCCGAAGCCCTTAAATATGCGCGGCGGAAACGAATTCACACAGGGATTGGCACTTCGTTTTATCATATCACTCATAAACTTAAATCCAACCAGGAAGAGATCATTGAACGGGCTATCGCTGCGGTAAAATATGCACGTCGTTTCGTGGATGATGTTGAGTTTTACTGCGAAGATGCCGGACGTACCGAAAACGAATACCTGGCACGCGTTGTTGAAGCTGTTATCGCTGCAGGTGCTACCGTGGTGAATATCCCCGACACAACCGGATATTGCCTTCCGCATGAGTATGGCGAAAAGATCAAATACCTTGTCGATCATGTGAAAAATGTGGAAAGAGCCGTACTTTCAACTCATTGCCATAACGATTTAGGGATGGCTACTGCTAACTCCATTTCGGGAATCCTAAACGGCGCACGGCAGGTTGAAGTTACCATTAACGGAATCGGTGAACGTGCAGGGAATACCTCGCTCGAAGAAGTGGTTATGACCTTAAAGACCCGGCCTAAAATGGAGCTGATTACAGACGTTAACACACAACTGATTTATGAAACAAGCCGCATGGTTTCAACACTTATGCGTATGCCGGTGCAGCCCAATAAAGCCATTGTGGGCCGCAATGCGTTTGCACATTCATCGGGAATACACCAGGATGGGGTTTTGAAAAACCGTGAAAATTACGAAATCATGGATCCGCTGGATGTTGGGATACGCGAATCGAGTATCGTACTGACTGCCCGCTCGGGCCGTGCGGCATTGAAACACAGGCTCGAGGTACTCGGTTTCACCAAGAGTGTGGAAGAGCTGAATGAAGTTTACGAAAGATTTATTGAACTGGCCGACCGCAAAAAAGAAATAAAAGATGAGGACCTGTTTGTATTGGTTGGCGTTGAGCAGTCGGAACACGACAGGCGCATCCAATTAAAACACCTGCAGGTTATCTGCGGATCGTCCACTCACCCGGTAGCTACTGTCACTCTAAAACTTGACGGTGAGGAATTTACTGCTACTTCCGATGGCAACGGACCTGTTGATGCCGCATTTAACGCGGTAAAGCAAATTCTGCGCAAAACTGTAACCCTGGAAGAATTTCTTATACAGGCCATCACCCGCGGTTCGGACGATATGGGAAAGGTACATGTGCAACTTGAAAATAAGGGAAATATGTACTATGGTTTTTCGGCCAATACTGATATTATTACCGCTTCGGTCGAAGCATTTATTGATGCGGTTGCAAAGATAAATTAGGCGGATTGTAATTTGCGGGTCAAATTTTTAGTAGAGGCCATCCTGGTTATGGGATGGCCTCTTTTTGCATTTCATGCTAACATGTTGCAAAAAGGGTAGCTTTTCCGGTAGGTACTCGGTTTTCTTTTATGCAACGCTGGATCATAAAGCTGATCTATCAATTCTTCTGCCTTTCCTCTTGAACCAGATAGCTAATCCAGATTAGCAAAATGTTGCGGACAGACTGTGGCATCTAATATAATACGGCCTTTGTTCCTACCTTCCTGATCTTTGTTTTCTGATTGGTCTTCAGGGCTGAAAGCTCTTGACGGGACTTTCTTTTTTTCGGGCTATTCTTCCCAAATCTTAAAATAATTATGCAAAATTTCCTGATACTTTTTGATACATTTGCAAAGACTACATCATACTGATGCCTTCACTAGCGTATCTTGTTGATCTTAACGAGAAAAATGCAGAAGCCTTTATAAAGCCATGGTTGATATCAATTTGCTAAAAGAAAGCTTTTCATCTTCCATTGGATAATGCAATAAATTTAGGATAATGAATTTCGAAAGTCTCATACAAAACCTTCAAATTACCCACAATACACTTAATGAATCTGCTGCTAAAGCTGTCAATACTGCAATGACTGTGCGTAATTGGCTTTATGGGTATTATATTGTGGAATATGAACAGAACGGTGAAGATAGAGCTACCTATGGCGATAGACTTATTCGTACACTTGAGAAGCAGTTGAAAGATATGGATCAGAAAGGAATGTCTTTTACTAATCTCAACATGTATAGGCAGTTTTATCTTACATATCCTCATATTGGTTCTGCTCTTCCTCCTTATCTTAGTAGTCTTGGAATTATTCAGGCAGTGCCTGAACAATTGCAAGAAAAAAATAATGATCAAATTATCCAGACAGTGTCTGAACAATCACCGGAAAAAACTAAAGATCCAATTATTCAGACAGTGTCTGAACAATCTCCTGATGTTGCAGAAGACACAATTCGTCAGGCAGTACCTGACAAATTTAGACCATTTGATATCAAAGCTATACAAGTTTTTGGTGAAGCTAAAAGCGCTGAAGCTAAGCCCGGTCTTAATCCGGTACGTTTACTCCAAACATTATCCTTTTCTCATATAGTTGAGCTTATCAAAATGGAGGATTCACTAAAGAGGGCTTTTTATGAAATTGAATGTGTAAAAGGCACATGGAGTGTACGTGAACTTCAACGGCAGATCGGATCGCTGTATTTCGAACGTTCCGGCCTTTCGAAAGACAAAAAGAAGCTTTCTGAAATGGTAAACCTGCAAGCAGTTCAACTCTCCCCTCGTGATGTAATCAACGACCCGCTAACTATTGAGTTCCTTGGACTCAACGATCGGGCATTAGTAACAGAATCTGACCTGGAACATGCGTTACTGGATCATCTTCAGGAATTTTTATTGGAGTTGGGATACGGTTTCTGTTTCGAAGCCCGTCAAAAAAGGATATTAATTGATGGTGAATATTATTTCATCGACCTGGTTTTTTATCATCGTGTGCTGAAATGTCATGTGCTGGTTGATTTGAAAATTGAAAAATTCAAACACAGCCATGCTGGCCAAATGAATGCATACCTGAATTATTATCGAAATGAGGTAAAGCAGGAAGATGATAATCCTCCGGTAGGTATTCTATTGTGCACCGACAAAGGTGAAACCATGGTAAAATATGCAACTACAGGGTTGGAGCATAGTGTATTTGTACATAAGTATCAGTTAGCCTTGCCTAGTAAAGAAGAATTGGAAAAATATATAAATACTGAATCAAGAATTTTATAGTGAAATTATCGAAATAACTATCTTAAAAATAATGAAACAGGGTAATTGGAGTTGGTCAGAGTTTCTTATACAGGCCATCACCCGCGGTTCGGACGATATGGGAAAGGTACATGTGCAACTTGAAAATAAGGGAAATATGTATTATGGTTTTTCGGCCAATACAGATATTGTAACTGCTTCGGTCGAAGCTTTTATTGATGCGATTGCAAAAATAAATTAGGCGTATTTATCGTATTGCCGATAAGTGATAATTAAAAAGGAGGGCCGAAACCCTCCTTTTATTTTTATAAAGCCGTTTATTTTATCCGGCAAGTGCTCGTATTTTGTTTTTAAGCTTATTCATAACACCAAATGGGGATTATTCCTGGGCTGATATTTTTAAATCACTTAGAACCTGATCCCTAACCCGCCTTCAAAACCATGATACAAAAGTGTACTTTCCTGCCCTGCTGTTACAAATACCTGATATCCAATCGATAAAGCGACAGCTTTATAAGAAAAATCCATCGAGAAACCTGCTTTGGATCCGGGTGCTGTAAAATTTGCATCGTGGCTGTATAGTATTACACCATTTTCTGCTTTAAACATTTCATCGTGAAAGCTAAATACGCCGCCTGCTATATAACTGCTCACATTTACATATTTGTAATCAGTTGAAAAACCTGGCCCAAAATAAATTCCTCCGCCGTAAGTACTAGTATTGCCGGAAGAAAATATATTGCCATAACTATCAGTACTGCCTGTACCCAAATCGGCTCCTTTCTGAAACATAGCTCCTGAACGCCATGCCAAATGCGGATGTTTAGACGGGAATTGCATCTGGAGTTCAAATCCGCCCATAAAAGATGAAGGTGTTTGATCGTAAAAATCAGTTGATTCAATACTTGTCCTTAGCGAATACGATAAAAGAAAATTTCCCTGAATCTTTGATTGGTATTTTGGAACTTCCTTTACAGTTTGTGCCGTTAATGTAGCCGAAATCAGCAACAGAATAAGTGGAATTAGTTTTTTCATTGGTTGATAGTTTAGGTTTTATATTTATTGAAATGAAAAACGCAGAAGATATGTATTGTAATAAAGTTAAAAACGAATTATAAATTATTAGGTTTTTATAAATATAGGCAAAGAAATTTTGCCCGAAATAGTTTGATTAAAATTTGCTGGCTTAAGTTTCAAACCAAAGCTAACATAAACGTTTAGGCCAATTAAAGCAAATATATAATACCACCATTATTTCTCATATAGACCTAGTTATCATTAATATAAAATTACATCAAAATTATATTTGAGTTGAAAAGCAATTGTTAACTATCTTTAGATTACGGCTGTCACATGTCCCGCGACAACTTCGCTTATACTTATCAGTTAACAATACTTAATCCAAAAAAACGAAAAAGGTTATTCCGCTTTGGATAATTTATATTTATTCTTAATAGCCGGCTTTAAGTTTGAATATTATCTGCATCTTTAAAGTTTGATTCCACGAAATTAATTCAATATTTAATGAATATCTCATGATGTCTCAATTGATCTACCTGTTTTATAAAAAAAAGAGGGCATCAGCCCTCCAATAGTAATTAATTGCATCATCTGAATTTATTCCGCAAGTACCTGTATTTTATTCGCCAGCACTTCCACAACACCACCGTTAATATCAAAAAACAAGGTTTTGTTTTTATTATCTATAACTTTCACCTGGCCTTTTTTAAGTGCGGCAATCATAGGTGCATGGTTATTCAACACTTCGAACGAGCCATCGAGACCCGGAAACTGGGCCAGTGAAATTTCACCTTCATAAATAAGGTTATCGGGTGTTACAATATCTATCTTCATTTTTTTACGATTTAGGCGGTTGAAGTAAAGGTTTCAGGTTTCAATGTTTCAGCACTTCCCTGCCCGATGCAGGCGGGGACTCCGCTCAGTGTGACAAACTTCAGGTTTTCTGTTCCAGGCACCATGCACTAAGCACCATACACAAACCCGTCAGCCTTTTCACTTCCCTGCCAATCTCAAAGTGCTAATTCCCTGCAATCATTTTCTTACCCTTTTCAATCGCTTCCTCAATGGTGCCAACCATGTTGAATGCTGATTCAGGATATTCGTCCACTTCGCCGTCGAGGATCATTTTGAATCCTTTGATAGTATCCTCAATAGCTACGAAAGCGCCGGGAATACCGGTAAACTGGGTAGCCACAAAGAACGGCTGTGAAAGGAAACGTGCCACGCGGCGTGCACGCTGTACTACCAGTTTATCATCATCCGAAAGCTCGTCCATACCCAGGATGGCAATGATATCCTGCAATTCCTTGTAACGTTGAAGAATTTCTTTTACACGCATGGCGGTATTATAATGTTCTTCGCCTACAATATCAGGGCTCAGGATTCGGGAAGTTGAATCGAGCGGGTCAACAGCCGGGTAAATTCCTTGTTCCGAAATTTTGCGGTTCAATACCGTAGTGGCATCGAGGTGGGCAAAAGTTGTAGCAGGAGCCGGGTCGGTAAGGTCATCGGCAGGTACATACACAGCCTGTACCGAAGTAATTGAACCGCGTTTGGTTGAGGTGATGCGTTCCTGCATCATTCCCATTTCGGTTGCCAGTGTTGGTTGATAACCTACAGCTGAT
>JBBSBT010000066.1:0-10092 GCA_038250985.1 Bacteroidales bacterium | reverse complement strand
TCGCCTGTTAAGCACACCAGGATGCGGGGAGTTTCTGCAACCCCGGCAATAAACATTGATTCAGCCTCAACCCGCCACAAACCAAAATGCTCACATTTAAAAAGCATTTCCCGCCTGGCAGGCATCTTATCTTCGAGTTGCGGAATATCAGGGCTAATTGTACCTTGTTTAAAATCAATACATTCAAGTGCTTTATCGATCTGAAGTTCCCTTGGATGGCCTGTTCTGCTATCAATATGGTTCCAGTCGTAAAGGCGGAAAGTTACATCGCTGTTCTGTTGAATTTCGAAAACTACCACATCACCACCCAGGGCGTGAACCGTCCCGGCCGGAATGAAGATGCCATCACCCTTTTGGGGAGTGAAGCTTGCCAGGTGCTGCTCAACTGTCCCGTCCGAAAGTGCATTCTTTATGTTTTCTTTTGTGGTACCTGGTTTCAATCCGGCATAGATACGGCTATTGTTCCCGGCTTCAAGCACAACCCAGGCTTCGGATTTGGCTGTTTCTCCCGCTGGTAGCAGGTCAGCATTTGATTCTGATGGATGTACCTGCACCGAGAGCATTTCATGTGCATCAAGAAATTTTAATAAAAGTGGGAAACGATCGAAATCTCTGACAAATTTACCAAGAATCTGTTCCTTTGATTCCTTGAGCAATTGCCCTATGGTTAGCCCTTTTAAAGGTCCATTCGCAATAAAGCTCTGAAAGTCATCGCGATCACTCAATAACCATGCTTCGCCTATTGGTCCTCCTCCAGGCAATTGCGTTTTAAGCAATTTGGACAATCGTCGGCCACCCCAGGGCCGATATTGATAAATTGGTTCAAAGATTAAAGGGTATAAAGCTATTTGATCCGGGTTTAGTTCCTTGGTTGTCATATTGATTTCCTTTCTATTTCTATATTATATTCACCACGACGTGCAGCCTGATTGCATTTGGCACGATGGTACAATGCTATTTGTGCTTCTTCTACATTGGCATCCATACCTTTCCAGATTTCCAAAGCCGGTTGCTGTATAGCACGGGCAAAAGAAAACGAAAGTGCCCAGGGCAGTTGAGACTTAAATTTTATATTCATGGCATTTAAACGGGCTGAAGCCAGTTCCGCAGATTGGCCGCCGGATAGGAATGCAATCCCTGTAACTGCTGCGGGCACAATCCGCATCAGGCAATTTACGGTTGCATCAGCCACCTCTTCGACAGATTCCTGCTTTTTACTGCTCAAACCAGGGAGCACCATGTTTGGCTTCAGTATAATACCTTCAAGAGCCACTCCTTTTGTGTAAATGTGATTGAAAACAATCCGCAGAACATCCTCTGTTACAGTGCGGCATTCGGAAAGAGAATGTCCTCCGTCCATAAGCACTTCCGGCTCAACGATGGGAACCAGTCCGGCTTCCTGGCAGAGTTTGGCATAGCTTGCCAACGCATCGGCGTTTGCCTCAATACAATCTATGCTCGGAAGGCCATCACCTATAGTTATCACAGCCCGCCACTTGGCAAAACGGAGCCCCATCTGAGTATATTCATCCAGGCGTTCACGCAATCCGTCAAGGCCTTCGGTTAGTTTCTCACCGGGATGGTCTTTCATTGCTTTTGCTCCGGCATCTACTTTAATGCCAGGTATTATTCCTGCATCCGTCACGGCTTTAATAAAAGGAGTTCCATCCTTTAGCTGCTGGCGGATTGTTTCATCATAAAGAATTGCTCCACTAATGCTCTTACTAAGACCGGGAGTGGTTACAATCATCTCCCTATAAGCACGCCGTGTTTCCTCATCCTGTGGAATTCCCAGTGCTGCAAACCGTTTGTTGCAGGTCGGATTACTTTCATCCATAGCCAACAGGCCTTTATCGCCTGCAACCATTGCCTTTGCTGTATTTATAAGTTCCTGTGTTTTCATCCTGACGATTCTTTTGTTTAAAATATTATGGTGTTCTGTTATTTCCCGAATTCTGTTCCATTTGCCTGTGAGGTGCAAAAGCAAAGTCGACAGTCATGACGTAGTAGAGAATACCACCCAGCATTAAAACCAGGAAAATCCAGAACCACAAGGTATGATGTACCCGTTTCCACTTTGGTGAATGGGTATGTTCAGGTTCTATATGATCCTGCAGATCATGATTACTGCTACTTTGTTTATTATCATTCATGAGTTTGGTCTTTACTTTAATAGTTCAAATTTGATTTTGTTTTTATTGCCTTTATTAACTTATCGTAAGATTGGATAAACTTTTTCACACCTACATTTTCAAGTTTTTCGGTGATTTCATTAAGGTCAATACCGATTTCAGACAATTCTGATAATACCCAGGAAGCTAGTTCTAAATCGGCTTCTAACAACAGTGCAGGATCACCATGGTCGCGGTAAGCTTCAAGCGTTTCGGGAGGAATAGTATTGACAGTATTTGGCCCGATAAGCGCTTCCACATATTTAATATCGCTGTAAGTCGGATCTTTGGGGCTGGTACTTGCCCAGAGGAGTCTCTGGGGTGAGGCACCCAGCTTAAGAAACGCTTCGCTTTCAAAAATTTCCTTATAAATTTTATAAGCAACTTTTGCATTGGAAATCGCAACCTGCCCTTTTATTTTTGTTGCAAAATGTGCCTGTTCACCTGTTGTAGCAACAAATTCCATTTCCTTTGGATCAATCACCACATCTATCCGGCTTAAAAAGAAACTGGCTACGGATGCAATATTCTTAACAGGTTTGCCTTGATCTATACGATCCCTGATGCCTGCTATATATGCTTCAGTAACCAGCCTGTACCGGGGTAATGAAAAGAGTAAGGTAACATTAACATTGATTCCTTCGCTGATAAGCTGACGTATAGCAGGCAGTCCCTCATCCGTTGCCGGCACTTTGATAAGTATGTTTGGCCTGTCAAGGATTGTCCATAATCGGCGGGCTTCCTCAATGGTGCTTCTGGTATCATAAGCAAGATGCGGGTTTACCTCCAGGCTTACATATCCATCTTTAGCGATTGTTCTTTCATATACCGGTTTGAATTCATCGGCAGCATTCTGAACATCACGCTGGCTTAATGTTTCATAAATTTTCACAGCATCTTTTCCCTTGAAACCCATTTCCCGGATATCAGTGTCATAAATATCGCTTTTATCAATCGCTTTCTCAAAGATTGATGGGTTCGAGGTCATGCCTCTTAATCCATCATCCTCAATCAACTTTTTCAGTTTACCACTTGATATCAAATCGCACCGTATATAGTCAAGCCAGATTGACTGACCGAGGTTTTCTATTTTTTTTAAAGGATTATCTTTCACAGCTTTATTTTTTTAATGTTCTTATTTCATAAAACTTTTATCAGGCTAATTTTGTAAATTTTTTTAATTGCAGTATTTCTATGTCTAATCACTCCTGATTACCAGGTATTAATTAGCCAATCGCTTAAATGTGGAAGTTTCATTACGCCCGGATTTTAATGTAAGTTCGTTTTCCCTGAACGATATAATCGTACTTGAAACATTACTGTTCCCCAAATGTTCGTTTTTCGAATCAGTGATTGTCATGGAAATAATTGCACCTGCAATTTTCCATTTTCCACTAACCGTCCCTGGCTGGCTTTGAGAAAGAGTATTGGCCATAAACCCCATAGGATGTATTTTACAAACGAAAGTACTATCAGGGTTGAGATACATGGTTTCTTTCGAAGAACCTACTGTGCCTTGCCAGTGCCCGACGATTTTTGATGCATATTCTGCCTCCGGGACTATTTTTGAATTATTCTTACAGCCCGCAAACCAAAACCCAACTATGATTATTGTTATAATCTTTATCAAAATTCTAAGATTAATTTTCATATACTGATTTTAATTGTTTTAAATAAACTACTACAGAATTAAACATGCATTTTCATTTCTGAGTTATTTCATTAAGAATTCCTCTCTTATTCTGCCTTTATGAAAAAGACCGGCTCCGTTTCGAGTGCTTCACGCACATGCGCCAATCGCGTGTCGACCCTAGCACGGTCATGGGTGGACTCAAGGGTACGCTCGGCAAGCTCGGCGATCCATTGCATTTGTTCGCTCAGCGCCCGCCGGCGTTTTGGGATGGACGTTAAGCTGGCAATGGTTTGAATTGCGCCGAGTATCCGCAACATGATGGCGACATTGCTTTCGGCGTTGGCTCGAATTTGGTCGAACGATTCCGCCAGCAAACTTTCAAAGCTGGGTCCTTTTGCAATCACTCGCAGTTCCTCTTCATCGTAGCGGTACAATGATGGGATTTGTCGAGGTGCTATCCGGGCCAGTATTGCCGTCAGATAATCCACGCACATTACAGCCGTAGTTGTGTCGTTAATGCCGGGGGAGAGTGCTTTCAATGCCACATCCACGATCTGCCTGATGCCGAAAGCCACGTCCTGTTCCACAGTGCGGTAGCGGCTGATAGTGAAAATTGCCTGAAGAGCGGTAATCGTCTCCTCATCTGGCGTTTCTTTCAGAGAAAGTGAGGCCAACGTGGTGTTCCGTACCACGAAATCGCCGATGCCGTGCTCCATCTTTACTGTGGTTTTGCTGTCCCGAGCCAAACGAAGGAGCCCTGCGTTATTCACGCTCTGTATATAGCCATCTTTCTCGGCTGGGACGCCACGCCAGTTCCGCATGGCCAAAGGGTGGAACTTTTGGTCATCATCGACTGTGTCCGGCTCTTGTCCAGGTTTTTCCGGGAAAAGCCGATCGATGGCCGCGATGGTTTCCTGGGCGACCGAGGCGATGATGCTGGAAGCCTGGATTGAAGAGGCAATATGGTGAATGAAGAACATAAGGGCGCCAATACCCCCGAGCACCAGCAGGAAGCCAAAGAACACCGACAGGTTTGGAACAAATGTGCCTTCGTCACCGCTGCGAATGGTGCGCAACACGATGAGACTGTAAGTGAAAATGCCGGCGAAGATACCAAGCACAACCTGAGTGATACGACTGCGCATAAAGTTCCGCAGGATACGCGAGGTATATTGGCTCGAAGCCAGTGCCAGCACCACCAGGATCATGGAGAATGTGACACCCACCACGGTAATCATCGAACCGGCAATCGTGGACATCATATCGCGCGCACCTTGCGCTCCGGCTCCAAACAGGCGCGGCCACTGGGCCAGCCATTTGTCACTCACGATGGAATCTGTGTCGATCAATACTACCGCGAAGACAATACTGACCAAGACAATCATCGAAGGCATGAACCAAAAGCCAGACCACAGATTGTTCCAGATTTGCCTGAGTTTATTCATGAGTCAGTTTCCATTTCCAGTGAAGAATTTCGGGCATGTCTAAACCGTGTTTATTATTGTATTTTTTGTGTACCATGAGTATACTTATTTGCTTCAATATTTTTACCTGTTTCCAGATTCCTCATTTGCAATTTTTGCAATTTTCTTCGCGATATTTTCAGGTGCAAGAACAAAATCTATGCACCCGCTTGCTATTGCAGTCTCAGGCATATCCGGCTGTTTAGCTGTTTCAGGCTTCTGTGCAATGGTAATTCCACCAACTGCTCTAATACCGCAAAGCGCTGCTGCACCATCACCATCATAACCGGAAACAATGATGGCAATTAGTTTGCCGTCCCAGTTTTCTGTCAGGGATTTCATAAAAACTGTAATTACATCAGGCCATCCCCAGGGCTTTGATATCGGCTTTAAGCGGAACTCTCCATTTAGAACATGCAAATCCTTTTTTTCCGGAATGATAAATACATGGTTGGGTTCTATGTCTAATTTTTCAGTGATCAATTTAACCGGCATATCCGTATAGTGTGGCAGAATTTTATGGAGCATAGTGGCTACAGTTCTCAAATGATTAACGATTACAATTGCAACTCCCATATCATCCGGAAGATTCTTAAGCAATCTGGTATAGGCATCAAGACCTCCTGCAGAACCTCCCACGCAAACTATGGGGAAGTATTTTGTAGTACTTTTAGATTTCATTTGTAAATAATTTTATTTTTAATGGTCAGATGGAACTCCATGTTTGCTATTTTTATTTGTATTTGTGTTTAATTCGCAAACATGTTCGTTTCATTAATGAGTTTGTTTCATTTAGGATTATTCCATTTCCAATTCAGGATTTCAGGCATATCTAAACCGTGATTATCAATGTATTTTGTATGTTCGATGAGCTTGTTCTCTATCTTCTTTTTCAGCCTGGCACCAGCGGCACCCAGATTTGGCACCCGAGCTATTGCATCCAGAACAAGATGGAACCTATCAAGTTCATTTAAAACCGTCATATCGAAGTAGGTTGTAATAGTACCTTCTTCCTTATAACCATGGACATGCATGTTTGAATGGTTGTTTCGGCGGTAGGTCAACTGGTGAACCAGCGAAGGATATCCGTGGAAAGCGAATATGATCGGCTTGTCTTTTGTAAATAGTTTGTCGAATTGTTGTTCGTTCAACCCATGCGGGTGTTGCGTATTCGATTCGAGTTTCATTAAATCCACCACATTTACCACGCGGATTTTCAAATCAGGAACATGTTCACGAAGAATGGAAACGGCTGCCAGGGTTTCAAGTGTTGGCACATCGCCACAGCAGGCCATCACTACATCCGGTTCTTTGCCTTTATCGTAACCGGCCCATTTCCATATGCCAATTCCTTCTTTACAATGTTCAATCGCTTCATCCATGCTCAGCCATTGAGGTGCCTGATATTTGCCAGCAATCACTACGTTGACATAATGACGGCTCCTCAAACAATGATCCCAAACCGATAACAAACAATTGGCATCGGGCGGAAGATATACGCGAACAATCGAGGCTTTCTTATTAACCACATGATCAATGAAACCAGGGTCCTGATGGGTAAAGCCATTATGGGCCTGCTGCCAAACGTGGGAAGCAAGCAGGTAATTGAGCGACGCAATTTTTTTTCGCCATGGCAATTCGGCAGTCACTTTCAGCCATTTGGCGTGCTGGTTAAACATTGAATCGATGATGTGAATAAAAGCTTCATAGCAGTTAAACAAGCCGTGTCTTCCTGTGAGTAGATATCCTTCCAGCCAGCCTTCGCATTGATGCTCGCTCAGCATTTCCATAACACGACCATCAGTGGCAAGAAACTCGTCGTTATCTTTCGTATGGGCTTCCCACTGCCGGTTTGTGGTTTCAAAAACACAATTCAACCTGTTAGATAACGTCTCATCAGGGCCGAAAATCCGGAAATTTCGTTGTTTCTTATTGAGATTATCCACATCCCTCAGGAATACTCCAAGCATATGTGCGTCGGAGGCCTCCACGGATCCTGGCGACGGTACATCAACTGCATATTTCCTAAAGTCAGGCATAATCAAGTCATGCAACACTAACCCACCGTTGGTATTTGGATTAGCACCCATTCTTCGCTCGCCTTTTGGCACCAGTTCAGCCAATTCGGGTAAAAGGCGTCCGTTCTTATCGAAGAGTTCTTCAGCCTTGTAGCTTTTCATCCAGTTTTCAAGAAGTTTCAGGTGGCCGGGATGTTCAGCATCTACCAAAAGTGGGATTTGATGGGCGCGAAAAGTACCTTCGATTTGTAATCCATCAACTACTTTAGGTCCTGTCCATCCTTTAGGTGATTTCAGCACGATCATTGGCCAGCGTGGGCGGGTGGTGTCGTTGTTGTTTCTCGCGTTCTTCTGTATGCGCTTGATTTCCTCAATGGTTTTTTCCATCACAGAAGCCATAAGCTGATGCATTTTCTCCGGGTCATCGCCTTCCACGTAATAAGGTGTCCAACCACATCCGCGAAGAAATTGATCCAGTTCTTCAGGCTCAATGCGTGCCAGTATTGTTGGGTTAGCTATTTTGTAACCATTAAGATGAAGGATGGGTAATACTACTCCATCGGTAATCGGATTGAGAAATTTGTTGGAATGCCATGCAGTTGCCAGTGGGCCGGTTTCGGCTTCACCATCACCAATAACACAAGCAGCAATCAGTTCAGGATTATCAAATACAGCTCCGAATGCATGACTGAGTGAATATCCCAATTCTCCTCCCTCATGGATCGACCCGGGTGTTGTAGGCGCAACATGACTGGAAATTCCACCGGGGAATGAAAATTGTTTGAACAACTTTTTTAATCCGGCTTTATCCTGTGTGATGTCAGGGTAAACTTCGCTCCATGTACCTTCGAGATAAACATTACCAACTATTGCAGGGCCACCATGACCCGGACCGGCAACGTAAAACATATTAAGGTCGTACTTCTTAATGACCCGATTCAAATGCACGTAGATAAAGTTCTGGCCCGGTGTGGTGCCCCAATGCCCAAGCAGCATCGATTTTACATGCGACAGTTTCAACGGTTCCTGAAGCAAAGGATTTTCACAGAGATATAACTGTCCGACTGAGAGATAATTGGCAGCGCTCCAATACGCATTTGTTTTTCTCAATTCTTCTGAGGACAATGCTGTAGTTTTCATAATATATTCCGTTCTAATTATTTTGATAATGGGTTTCTATTATTCTCGAGTTCTGAAACTTTTGCCAGTCGGCGACAATGACGTTCTGCTCCGGTAAATCGTGCGTTCAGGAACGTTTTACCAATTCCCAGGCAAGCGAATGGCCAATTACGCGGCCTCCGAGACAAAGTGCATTCAGATTGTCGTCTTCAACTCCCTGTCGGGCAGAAAAAGTATCGTTTACCAAACACGCTCTCACATCTGTCACCTTATTCATGGCAACACATGCGCCAACACCACTGCCACAGATTGCCACGCCACGATCAACTTCACCCTGGACGATTGCTTTAGCTAATGGAACTACATAGTCTGGATAGTCATCGTCCTGATTCAGTTGGCTATTGCCAAAATCAATCACTTCGTAACCTGCTTCATACAATAGTTTTATCAAATGTTCTTTTAATTCGAAACCTCCATGGTCGGCTGCAACTCCAATGCGTTTAGGCACTAAATCCGCTTTTGGCTGTAATTCTGCCAGGGTTAAAAAATCTGTATATTCCTTTATTTCAGGATTTTTTATATTCGTTTGCATTTTCATTTTTTTAAATACCTGGGTTAAGAATGCGATTCACCGACCTGGCAATCATTCATTCTTCATCACTTTTAATGACATAAACCATAATTATGCAGAAACATCCATAGTTTTATCATTGAGCAATTCAATCGTTTGAGAAAGCTCTTTCTTGCATTTTACTCTATTGAAAATGCAACCTGTCTTCAGGCTTTTCATGCCAATAAACATTGCGTTTATAATATTGATGCAGTTGGGTTTCATAATCACGGGTAAGCAGAGCTTCCTCAGAATATTCCGGAGCCTTCTTGATATCTTCACCGGAAAGATTGACGAATACTTTAAATTCGTCCCAACTAACATGGTCAATCCATTGAGGCGAAACCAGGACTTTCTTTCCAGCCCACCAGTTCTTTGTATCAATGATCAGATATCGAATTGCCCAGGTTTCATCATCAATAATAAAATCCTCTACATGACCTATTTCGCCATCATTTGCCTGAATAGGGTAGCCACTTACATTTTTGGTGCTTCGCAAATGGGGATTCCAGGATTTCTCCTGTTGTTTTGATACTTTCCATTCTTTACTGTCACGCATTATATTAGGATAAGCCCCCCACAGGTATGCGCCGCTCCAATATGTCGGAAATCCATAATATCCATAATATGACTCCTCAAATTGTTGATATACGGGTTTGTCACTATCCAGGGATGGGCTGTCCTTGATCTGTTTTTTGCTCAAATTGATACCGATGTTTTCTTCTTCCTTATTTACGGAAATCAATGCATACGGTGAAATCAACACTTGTCTTCCTGTGAGCCAGTTTCCTGTATCAGCAACCAGATAGCGAACGGCCCAGTGCTTGTCGTCGAAATAGAATTCTTCAACTTTACCCACTTCACCATCGTTAGCTTCTAATTTGTACCCTGTTAAGGTTTTTGCTTTGATTAACATAATTGTTTCCCTTTCGTTAAATTAATTAATATTTATTATTTTACTTACTATTTTTGCAATCATCCATTCCTCATCAGTATGAATGACCCGAACGATGACAGCCTTTACCTTATTTGCTGAAATTATCGGGGAGTTTGCCGTGTTTCGTTTTTCTTCAAGTTC
>JBBSBT010000065.1:0-10167 GCA_038250985.1 Bacteroidales bacterium | reverse complement strand
CTACACCGTACAAATTACCTATCCCATAAAGCGAATACGGTGATGAAATCTTGACCTGAGCTGTAGCAATAAAGGAAGATGAAAGTAAGACTACTGCCAGTATCAGTTTACGAACAATTTTAATGTGTTTCAAAGTTGAAATTGAGTATTAAGTTTAAACCCTCAAGTACCAGGTTGGGGGCTGCAAAGGTCTTAATTTTTAATCGCTTATCAAAATAATTATAATCCCCGCCAGTCAGAATTATTTTGAGACCGGGATATACGAGCTGGTAGCGTTGTATGATCCCTTCCATTTCGGCAACTGTGCCGTTTAATACACCCGAATGAATACAAGTCGAAGTATCGTCACCAATCAATTCGGTATCGCCATAATAATCAAGCAAAGGCAAACGGCTGGTAAAGGTGTTTAAAGCCTTGTACCGCATTGCAATCCCGGGAGAGATTGCTCCGCCAACATATTCGCCGGCGGCGGTTACCAGGTCGTAGGTAATAGCTGTGCCGGCATCAATAACCAGGCAATCGCACGAAGGAAACAACAACTGTGCACCTACAACGCCTGCCAGCCTGTCCTTGCCCAGGGATTCGGGGGTACTGTATTTATTAAGGACCGGAACGGGAGTTTCGTGGCTAAAAAAAATCGCATTATAGCTTTGGCTGAGGAATTCATCAATTTCGGGTGGATACTCTTTAACCGTTGACAGTATTGCATTCCTGATGAGCATATTGGCCTCACAAAATTGTTTGATAAGCCCGGCATCAGCACTTGCAAAACTGGTAAATGCAACCATCTCCCTGCCCTGGAACAGAGCAAGTTTGGTGAGTGTATTCCCGGTATCAATTATTAAATTCATAGTAACCCGATTGCTGGAAAACGGCAGATGTTAAATGACAAAATTAGAAAAAGCAGCAAACCATTTTCATTTGCCGGGAGTTTATACCTTTGCATTTGTGAATTTTTAACAAGATAACAAGACATCTGCAATGACATCTTTTCACTAAATCTGTTAATATTGCAACTTAATAAAGAAGCGAGAGTAAACGAATAATGAATACTGAAAATAATTGGAGAAATTGATTCATAAGGTAAAATAAACACTCCCAATCCAAATGGATGAGTGACACTTGTAAATAATTTTCAATTATCAGACCCTGTTTTCAAATTATTCAGCTGACATTGGCAAAATATATTTTATGAAACTAAACATCGCACTTACTATAATTATCGGTTTGCTTAGCCTGGGTTTGTCAGCGCAACAGGCTGTTAAGATTTATAATCCGGAAGCAGATGCAAAAGCTGAAGTAACTGCTGCTGTGGCAAAAGCTTCAACCGAAGGGAAACATGTTTTTCTGCAGATTGGCGGAAACTGGTGTCCCTGGTGTGTGCGATTTCATAATATGGTAGCCGGGGATGTTAAACTCGACAGCCTGGTTCAGGCCAATTATGAGGTTGTAAAAGTGAACTACAGTAAAGAGAACGATAACCATGAGTTGCTTGCATCACTTGGATTTCCGCAACGTTTCGGATTCCCGGTTTTTGTTATACTCGATGCACAAGGCAAAGTACTTCATATACAGGACAGTGGTTACCTTGAGCAGGACAAAGGCTATAGCCGCGAAAAAGTGGAACGTCTTTTCCTTATGTGGTCAGCTTATACAATGAAGCAGGCAGCAGTTAAATACGGGAAGTAATATGAAAATTTCGGATTACGGATCGCCGGTTTCGGATTTTCGGCAGTCTTTACATCATTACCTCTTTTTAAAATTGTCCCGGTAATCCACACTAACATCAATCATGAGCCGTTAGTTTCTCTTACAATTATCATTCTAAAAATTAAATTTGAAAATGGAAAATAATCGCCGTCCTTACGTATACTTACCAATTGCCTTTGCCCTGGTGCTTGTAATCGGAATTTTAACCGGGTATTACCTGATGCAAAGTTCTTTTATTCAGAATCATACTCCCTTACGCGGAATTCAGAGTAAAAATACGCTGAACGAACTGATACACTTTATTGATAACAACTATGTGGACAGCGTGAATGTTAAAAAGCTGAACGAAGAGGCAATCACAGGCATGCTGCTTAGCCTCGATCCGCATTCAGTTTATATTCCCGCATCCGATTTTGCCGATGCCAATGATCCGCTGATGGGCAATTTCCAGGGAATTGGCGTGCAATTCAGGATTGAGCGTGATACCGTTATGATTATAAATACGATCCCTGGAGGACCTTCGGAAAAAGTAGGCATACTTGCCGGCGACCGCATAGTGAAAGTGGACGGTAAAAATATTGCAAGCATAAAAATCGACAATGATAAAGTAATGAAATTGCTCAAAGGACCAAAGGACACCAAGGTTAAAGTCAGCATTTTCAGACGAGGGCTAAAAAAACTGAACGATTTCACCATTACCCGGGGTATAATTCCAACCTGGAGTATTGATATTGCATATGCTGTAGATGCGGAAGTCGGATATATTAAACTCAGCAAATTCAGTGCTACCACCGGCGACGAATTACATGAGGCATTGAAAGATTTAAAAGAGAAAGGCGTCAGCAAGCTCATTCTCGATTTGCGTGGTAATTCGGGCGGGTACCTGCAGGAAGCCATTGCTGTAGCTGATGAATTTTTGCCGGCCGATAAGCTTATCGTTTACACTAAAGGACTTCACCGCCCAAAACAAACCGCTATGTCTACATCAGGTGGACTATGGGAAGAGCAGCCCCTTGCCGTGCTTATTGATGAAGGATCGGCTTCGGCAAGCGAAATCGTTGCCGGCGCTATACAGGATAACGATCGCGGAACGATTATCGGCCGGCGCTCATTTGGGAAGGGACTTGTACAGGAGCAGGTAGGCCTGAGCGACGGATCAGCCCTGCGGCTTACCGTTGCCCGCTATTACACGCCAACCGGGCGCTGCATACAGAAACCATACACCAAAGGCGCCGAAGAATATTATATGGAATATTATCACCGCATGCAGGACGGCGAACTTGAAAACGCCGACAGCATCAAAATGAATGATTCGTTGAAATTTAAAACCCCGGGAGGCAAAACCGTTTATGGCGGCGGGGGAATTATGCCCGATATTTTTGTCCCCGTGGAGCGCAATGCCGCACTGAAATTTTATAATGAATCAGTAAATAAAGGCATCTTGTACCAATTCGCATTCGATTATACCGACGGCAACCGGTCAAAATTCAGTTCCTATAAAGATGCGGCTCAATTCGACAAAATGTTCCAGGTCTCAGGAAGTATGTATACTGATTATATCGCTTACGCTGAAAAGAACGGAATTAAATACCCGCCTGCCGAAATAGCTTCTTCGCAGCAGCACATTAATGATCTGATGAAAAGTTATATCGCCCGTAACCTGTATGATTCAAAAGGATTTTACCCGATTTTTTTAAGGTCAGACAAAACATTTCAGAAAGCTATGGAAACTCTGGAAAAAAGAAAGAAATGATTTTCGAGGATTAATGATTCAGGGTATTAGCATTGAATTCATGTACATGAAACTTTCTTTTGCCCTGAAATCAGCGAATCGGGTTAAATTCGGATCCGGATACAAAACCCTGGCGCAAAATATTTCATTTGTTTAACAATAAATATTGCCTTATATTTGTTACTTGTTGTAACCAGTAAAAATAAACGTCATGGGAAAGTCGAAGGATAAAGAAAATAAAGAGGTTAAAAAACCTGCTGTGAAGTCATTAAAAGAAAAACGTCTTGAAAAGAAAGAGAAGAAAGCCGGAAAGGTTTAATTCTTTTGATCTGCTTACCTTTACCACTACTTGCACCGGGGCTAACCTCTCCCCGGTTTTTTTATGCCTGATAAAAAGATAAATATGAATTATTCAGAAGATCAAATATTCTTGATATTTTAAAATTTATATTCACCTTTTTTCTTTAACTATTAACTTTTTAATTCTTAATCTCACTCATTCCCCCGGTAATCCTTCACCTGGATTTTGTATCTGTTCGAACCTCCACTCGCTTAATTGTTTAAGCCGGTGCGCTATATTCGTTGTCACCCGGTTATGAATGGCTTCCCAGGTTTTATTAAGCAGGGTCACTTTCGACAACGCTTCTTTCCCATAAAAATTAAATCCTACCACGATAAACAACTGCGACATCTCCTTTTCGCCGATCTCCGGAATGGAAGAACGGACATACATGGAGAAAATACCGATAGGGTAACCCCCGCTGCATTTATAAAGCAGGAACCTGGCATTGTCATTATCTGCCGGATCGGGAATCCGCTGGATTTTTATTGCATCCATTTTGAATAATTGCAAAAAATGGAACCTGCTTCTCTTATTCCCTTGGTCTGATTTATATTGTGAGAGTCCAAATAACGAAACACTGATCTTTTCCAATCTGCCATCAATGAGTTTAAGCCTGGCTATATGGTTGGGCCAGCAAGTGGAATCACCGTTCCACCGGAGTAATTCCTCAAAAAGGTAGCTGGCAGGAGCTTCGACCCCAATTTTGTGAAGATTCAGCATCCTGTATTTATCAACGCCTATACCCGTGCGCTGCAATATCCGTTCAGTATATTTCTGCCGTTCCCCTTCCTGCTCAAACTTCACCAATGTCTTTACTTTCGGATTATTCAGAAAAAAATACCTTATGTCGGCAAAAATCCCCTTACTTCTTTGAGGTGGTTGTTTGTGCCCGGCTGGTGAAGGTATATTCATGAAACAGTGTTCGTAAGGTTGTACAGAATCCGCAATAATTAACTGGGTATAAATTTATTACTTCTTTCGACTCAGCAGGATTAATTTATAATTTATTTTAAATGAACACCAAAGCAGCATTTAAGCAGGTAAACTCTTATTTTTGCAGGATATGAGATCGCGTCATAATACCATCCCTGTATTTATTCCTGAGGAAGCCTGCCCGAACCAGTGTGTTTTCTGCAACCAGCATAGGATTGCCGGAGCAGAATGTGCCCCTTCGGTCGAAGAGGTTATTCGCAAAGTGGATGCCCACCTGCTAACCATTGTTGCCGGAGGCGAAGTGGAGATCGGGTTTTTCGGCGGTAATTTTACCGGCATACCGGAAAAAGAACAACAGGCATACCTCGAATCCGTGCAACCTTATCTGCAATCAGGTAGGGTGCAGGGCATCAGGCTTTCGACCCGTCCGGATTACATAAACCAGGATATTTTAAACTTCCTGAAACATTACCATGTAACTTCCATCGAACTTGGAGCCCAGTCGCTGGATGAGGACGTGCTGAAGCTCGCCGGTCGAGGACATACCGCAGGGCAGGTTCATGAAGCCTCGCTGATGATCAGGGAAAACGGGTTTAAACTGGGATTGCAGATGATGATTGGGTTGCCGGGCGATACAGTGGAGAAATCGATTTTCACTGCTAAGGAAATTATCCGCCTGGGTGCGGATTGTACCCGGATTTACCCCACTCTTGTAATAAAAAACACAGCACTCGAACAGCTTTTTCTCGAAGGTAAATACCAGCCACTATCTATGGAAGATGCCCTCGGCCGGGTGGCGGATATTGTTCCTTTGTTCACCCGGGCAGGAGTTAAAATCCTGCGTATCGGACTTCATCCTTCCGAGGGACTGCTGGATAACACAAGCCTGGTGGCAGGACCGTTTCATGTGGCTTTTGGCGAAATGGCTTTTTCGGAAATCTGGCACAGGATTCTGAGCGCTATGGATTTTGAAAACGGAAAACGAAATATTCTTACACTGACTGTATCTGCCGGAATGCGGAATGCGGCTATCGGGCACAAAGCACTGAATAAAGGTATGCTGCTGGAAGAATTCAGGAAAGTGGTTTTTGAAGAAAGCCCTGATTTAAAAGGATTTGAATACCATGCTCATACTGCTTGACACTAAAATGCCCGAAGCGGCGAAAGAACGCCTGTCGGCTTATGGCGAAATTGTGGAATTTGCTACCGAAGGCATCACCTACGAAGCCATTTCAGGGCATCCGGATATTTTTTTCTGCCCCACCCCTGCCGGGTTAATCGTTGCGCCAAACTTGCCGGAGAAATATTTTAAGATTCTAGACCAGAAAGATATACATTATAGTATAGGACATTTGCCTGTTGGCATTCAATATCCCGATTCTGCGAGATATAATACCTTGGTTACCAAAAATTTCATTATTCAAAATCCGGCCATTAGTGAAGCAACAATCCGAAACTTGAACCCAGATCATGGAAGTATTAAAGTAAGGCAAGGATATATTTGTTGCAATCTGCTAGCTTTGCCAAATGATTCATTTATTACTTCTGACCGGGGAATAGAGAAATCACTTCGTCAGCGCAAGCTTGAAGTGCTTTTTGTTGATCCAGGTTGTATGAAACTTGAAGGATTTGAACATGGTTTCTTCGGTGGAGTTTGCGGATTGTCCAAAGATAATTTGTTCGTCTGCGGAAGCTTGTCGTACGTTAAAGAGGAGCAGCCAATAAGGGAATTTGTTTCCCATGCAGGAATTGAAATCATTGAGCTATACGACGGTCAGCCTGTGGATATTGGGACGATTATATTCCTGGATGAATAAAAACGGCAAACCCTTCAAGGATTTTAAATCCTTGAAGGGTTTGCACAGAAAAAATACAGATAAAATTATTCCGGCTTAACCGGTGGCTTACCGCACCTTTCTCTCCATTCTGTTTTCATTTTATCCTTTTCTTCGGGGCTTACATTCATCCATTTCCGGCTCCAGTCACGATCCGGATATTTATGATGGCTATGCCCGCTTCTGAATCCGCCGAAAAGGATTTTCGACAATACCAGGATTCCAATGGCCTGCCAGAATGTAATTGCATTGAGCCCAAATACCGCCGGGAGTATGGCATTCCACAGAAGCATAACCACGCTCCCGAAAATAAATACCCCTGCCGCAATAGCTATCGGGATGAAAATCGCTCTTTTAATCCAGAAATTTCTTCCCCGTTCCTGTCCGTAACACATCATGATTTCTAAGTTTTAAATTGTTAAAATTCGTTGTACAATTTCCGAAGTTGTTCCCGCAACTGAGCAACTGCGTAACGCTTCCGCGATATGATCGTTTTAATGCTTTCACCGGTTTTATCAGCAATCTGCTGCAAAGTCAGATCTTCCAGCTCATTCCACACAAACACTTCACGCTGTTTTTCAGGTAATTCGCTCAAGGCTGCAAATAATGCTTCCATGAAATACTCCCTTTCAAATTCTATCTCCGGATTCATGCTATCTGACAGCAAGGCCTCCGGGAAAACCATTTCTCCGTCTTCATCTTCATGAGAAAGATCTTCGAGTGATAGTGTTGATTGCTTACGCTGTTTATCAACAATCCGGTTCCTGCTCACACGGTAAAGCCATGCGCTCAGCTGCTCAATAGGTTCGGTGTCGATAATGGAACTTAGCTGGTACCATACATCCTGCAGGATATCTTCGGCGTCTGCGTCGTTTTTAACGCGGCTGCGTATAAAACGGAACAAGCGCTTTCCATAATCCTGAACAGCATTTACAATACTTTGCTGTCGCTGTGCCATCGGTAATGCAATTAATTCGTCCATATAAACAGGTAGACGAATGAGTGAGTAAATTACTTTAAAAGTAGGAATATTTTTAAAAAAAAATCAATTTTGCTCAATTGTATAGAGGTATACACTGAATTGGGGTTGAGGGTTATGATTTGGGCTTTAGGGATCAGCCAGCATAGCTCTTCAAACTTTTCAAACTCTTTAAACATTTCAGACACTCTTTTCCGTCGATGACAACCCATTTTTTCGTTATTTTGCATATCAAAAACAACCCTAAAATTTGATCCCTCACGATACCATATCGCAGATATTTGATGCCGCCCGTGTGGAGGAGGTAGTTGCTGATTTTGTGGCTTTGAAGAAACGTGGCGCCAATTTTACGGGATTGTGCCCGTTTCACAACGAGCGCACGCCTTCGTTTCACGTGTCGCCCACTAAGGGGATTTACAAATGTTTTGGGTGCGGTAAGGCCGGTAACTCAGTGAATTTCGTGATGGAACACGAAAAATTCACTTATCCCGAGGCCCTGCGTTACCTGGCAAAAAAATACAATATTGAAATACAGGAAGAAGCCGAAACCGCCGAGCAGCTTGCCGATAAATCGGCCCGTGAAGGACTGATGGCCATTGCCGATTTTGCCGCCAAATTCTTTGCCGACCAGCTTTTCAATACCGACGAAGGTCTTTCGGTCGGCTTATCTTATTTCCATGGCCGTAGTTTCAGCGACGATACCATTCGCGAATTCCAGCTTGGTTACAGTCCCGAAGAATGGGATTCGTTCAGCAAACATGCCATCAAAAGCGGTTACAGTGCCGATATGCTTGAGAAATCAGGCTTAAGCATCAACAAGGATGGCCGGTTGTACGACCGTTTCCGCGGAAGGGTGATGTTCCCGATACACAGCCAGGCAGGGCGCGTGATTGGCTTCGGCGGACGCATTATGTCGGCAGATAAAACCCGCCCGAAATACGTGAATTCGCCCGAAAGCGAGATTTATAATAAAAGCAAAGTCCTTTACGGCATCTCTTTCGCCAAGCATGCCATTTCGGCTAACGATATGTGTTTCCTGGTCGAAGGCTACACCGATGTAATCTCAATGTACCGTGCCGGGGTGCAGAACGTGGTTTCCTCATCAGGCACCTCGCTTACCGTGGATCAGATCAGGATGATCAAGCGGTACACGCCTAACATCACAATACTGTACGACGGCGATCCTGCCGGTATCAAGGCATCGTTCCGCGGTATTGATATGATCCTGGAACAGGGCATGAACGTGAAAGTTGTTCTTTTCCCTGATGGTGAAGATCCCGATTCGTTTGCCCGAACCCGACGCGGGGCTGAAGTACAGGAGTTTATACAGCAGAATGCCAAGGATTTTATTCATTTCAAGATCGACCTGCTGCTAAAGGAAACCGGACGTGATCCGCTGAAAAGGGTTGCCGTACTTAAAGATTTTATCGAGAGCATTTCGCTTATCCCCGACCAGCTTACGCGCCTGGCTTATGTAAAGGAAAGTGCCGACCGCATGCAGATGGACGAAAAAGCCATATTGAATGAGCTGAACAAACTACTGCGTAAAAAATATACCCAAAAATCGTCTGCCACTCCCACCGAAGCTGAGGAACTCGACAACCTTTTTGCTCCCGAGCCTGCCGAACAGCAACAGGAATCGTTTGATGCATTGAGTACGGATGATATTGAGCGGGAAATTATCAGGCAGCTTTTACTTTACGGAGATGTTGAAATTGAGACAAATTACCCTGACCCGGTGACCGGCGAACCAGTGAAAAACAAGGTGAAAGCGGCTGGTTTTATTATTAACGATATTAAAGCCGATGAACTGGATTTCAGCAATGTCCAGTACCAGCAGATTTTCGACACCTGCGTAAGTGAGCTGAAAGCCAATCCGGATATGGATTACCGCAAGCTGACCAATCATCCCGACAATGCTATTTCAGGTCCGGTTATCGACCTGATTGCCACCAAATATACTTTTAGCCCTAACTGGGAAAAACGCAAAATACGCCTGCTCCAGGAACACGAAGTGCTTGATTTCCTTATACCAAATTCCATATTATCCTTTAAATCGAAACGCGTACGCCAGATTTTAAAAGAGCTTCTCGAAAAGATAAAAAATGCTGAATCGGATGAGATCACCATCGATCTGCAGAAGCAGTTTATAAATGCCAAACGAATTGCCAACCTGATTGATGGCGGGCAACTGGGGAGGACGATTGTTTAATATTCTTCCTTCAATACTTTTTCCCTTAACTTGATTCCGGACATACGCCTGGGTGTGGCGAATTTTATTCGCCATTTATTATCAGCGATTAAAAATCAATGCACCTTTTTAGGTTGGGTGCGGTGAATTGCATTCGCCGTTTTTTATCAGCGATTAAAAATCGCTGCACCCACCTGGGACAATAGTTTAATTCCCCTTCTTCAGCACAACTTTTCTTTACCCCTACTTTGTTGGCGGTTGCCATATTTTCTGACAAGTTCGTCAATTTTGCTATTTTGATTAGGAATCACAAATTGTGATTTCCAATCTTCCATTTCCGTTTTGGACATCTGGAACATAAAGTCATTCGGAAAGCGTTTTTCATTGCACCTTACAGCCTGATTCAATATTCTTGTCTCAACATCATATAATTCTGCAAGGTCT
>JBBSBT010000064.1:0-10417 GCA_038250985.1 Bacteroidales bacterium | reverse complement strand
CCGAATATTTTCTTCAAAAGGTTTCTCACTGCCATCAATCATTACGCTGTCGAAACCTGCATCGAGACATCTTTTAGCCAGTTCCGGAGTTGCCCCATGATCCAGATGAAGCCAGCCTTCCACACCAAACTGCGATAAACCGGCCCGTGCAAGTTTCGTTGCGACTTCAAGTCCAAGGTAATTTATTGAGCTTTCCGAAAGCTGAAGGATTATAGGCTCATCAAGATCATGAGCAGCCTTCAAAATACCGGCTAAGGTTTCGAAATTGTAAAAATTTGCAGCAAGTATTGCCCTGCCTTCGGTTTTGTATTGGGATAATTTTTCCTGTAAAGTCATAGTTAATTTACTTGTCTGATTTATTTACCGATACACGCAGTTCCAGCTCATTAGTCATTTTAAGACTGGTAAAGGCGGCTGTACCCCCGGCCATTGTAGTTGAAACGGCTCCTGTTACGGCTCCGTATTCGAGACATTGTTTCAACGAAAAGCCTTTGGTGAATTTATAAATGAATCCCGCGTTAAAGCTGTCGCCTGCTCCGATGCAATCCACAACATTATCATTTAAAAATGCAGGCTGATGAATAATTTCAGAGCCTTTACAACCATAAGCACCATTTGTGCCGTCTTTTACCACAAGAGTAAGGTTAGGCGCATATTGCTGTATTTTACCAATACCTTCTTCCAATGAATCTGAAGCGGTAAGCAACTGAAATTCTTTCATGTTAGGCATAAAAATATCCAGCTGCGGTAATAATTCGGACAGGTTGACTTCCCATTTTTCGGAAGGATCCCATTGCGGATCAAGTGATGTGGTGAGTCCGAAAGATTTAGCTTTTTTGAAAAGCTTTGGCAGATCGTAGCGTATTCCGGGTTGCAGAAAAACGGAAGAAAAATGCAGGTGAGCAGCAGTAGCAATGTATTCGAAATCAATATCTTTTATTCCAAGATCTTCCATGGCACCCGGGTAAGTAACCATAGCGCGGTCCTGGTCGAAGTTCAGAACTATGGTAGCTCCTGTATTCAGCTTCTCGGACTGAATTATATTTGAGGTATCAACCCCTTTTGATTTTAAACTGCCCAGCACCGTTTGTGCAAATCCGTCTTTACCGATCTTGCCGAGAAACGAAACTTTAGACCCAAGCGAACTCAGGTTACTGGCAAAAATAGCGGATGAACTTCCCAAAGTAAGATCCAGGCTTTCGGCCAGGATTTCCTTACCCATCTCCGGAAACCGCTCGATACGGTTCAGGATAATATCCACATTAAGTTCACCTACAACTATTACATCAAATTTTTTCATTCTGACTCTGGTTTTTATAACAAATCGTTCAGGTTTTTCAGGTTGAAAGCTTCATAGTACTTATCCATTGCATTCTCGATAGCGGACAAAACAATTTCCTCTGCCAGTATTCCGTGGCTTTTAAGGTTATCATATAATTGAACTCTTGAAGCAATAACTTCCGCATTTTGCCATATATACCTGCAACCGGTACTTATAAGCCATTCCTGGCGTTCCGGCATCAATTTTTCAAAATTTCCGGGATTCTCACCTGGTTGCAGCCATTTTTTCCAACGTCCCGAAGTTACTACAGAATCACGTAAAATCAATCCGATATCCGAACACCTGGCAATTCTACCTTCTGAAAAATACTGTTTCTCCAGCATTTCGAGTTCCATCAGTCCTTTATATTCAGCTTCTGTGAATTCGGGTCCAACATTAGCTGCTCCCATGCCTGAAATCGGGTATGCTTCCGGATTGGTGACTCCGTCAGTATAATGTCCTTTAATAACACTGCCATACTCGCGCGCAACTTTTGTAAGCTTTTTCGCCATGTCGGGATCAAATGTTGTTGTATGCAGGTCTGTTCCGACTTTACCAACAACAAAGCATGGCCAAACGTAGGAAAGCCCACGTTCGGCCAGGCCTGTTTTCACCAACCTCAGAAACTTCCGGAAGGTAACCATGTCGGCCAGGCCGCCATGTACTTCTTCGGTACCAACCTCATAGGCAATCCGGGGATAACCACCCGAAATACGGAAGTGTTCTGTAACCTCAACCAAATCTAATGTGTGTGCAGCCACGGTTTCAATGGAAATTTGTTGCCCTGCTGCAAGGGTAATATCTATTGTGGGGTCAACATGTATAAGATCATACCCTGCCTCAACTGAAGCTTCGAAGGATTTTTTTACTGCAGCGAATGTTTTGTCGAAACTCCACTTTTCACGTGTATGGAGGTCTTTTAACCATGGCCCACCGTGATCAACAGCGATAATAACAGGTACTTTTAAATTTAACCGTTCTGCTTCCAGTTTTATAGTATTTACAAATTCCTTTTGGTTCAGGTTTGTATACCCTCTGTCAATATCAACCTGGTTTAACGTAGCAGCAAATTTTATGGGGCTGTTCCAGCGTTTTGCTGATCGCAATGCAGCTTTGATTACGGAAATAGAATTCGGGCAGGCAGCAAAAATGGTACGTCTCACACCATCCGAAGCGTATAATTCATCGTTCCGCCGCAGGATATAATCCATGAGTGGAAGATTTAGTGATGATGCTTTTTCTCTGATGGCGTGATTCATTATTTCACCTTATTATATGGATAGATTATAACTCCTTTTACTACTCTCGAAATAGCTCCGCTGGCCGAAGGCATATCCGGATCCAGTCCCAACTGAATACATTTATAATACCCGATTAACTGGGCAGGAAGTACAAAACAGACAGGCAAAAATTCTTCATCCAGTTTGTCTTCGATAGTTGATAGCACGAAAAGCTTATCAATCCTTAGTTTTATTTTTTCAGATTCAATGATGCCGGCAATAAAAAGTGGTTTCTGACCTTCATTCAGTGATTCTATAAGATCGGCTTCATACTGCAACACATAGGGCTGGTTCGAAAAAAGCATAAAAACCAGTGTTTTATCATTAACAACCGCTTTAGGACCATGCCTGAAACCCAGGAAAGAATCTTTTTTGCAGATTACCCGGCCATCGGTGAGTTCCTGTACTTTCAGATGCGATTCAGTTGCAGTCCCGAACAAAGGTCCTGATCCCAGGAAAACAGCGCGTTCAAAATTCATTTCCGCCAGTTTGCGGAATTCTTCTGACTGACCCAGTATTTTCCCGGCATAATTTTGCAGGATGGCTATTTGTGATCCGAGTTCATCTATCTGCTTTATCCTGCCAATTAATAAACCGGCTAATAACATCCCGGAATAACTACCTGTCATAGCGAGACTCTGATCATTGGCTTCGGCTGGAAGAATAAAAACGTACTTTCCTGAATTAGTTTTGTATTGAGCAAGCTCCCCGGATGCATTACAGGTAATAATAAGATGAAATACATTTGAGCAAACCTGGTCAGCCATACGAATGGCAGCAACACTTTCGGGACTATTACCGGAACGGGCAAACGAGATCAGGAGAACCGGAGTCGAAGCATCTAAATAATCTGAAGGATGTGTTACAAGGTCAGTGGTTGAAACAGCTGTTGTATTCCTCCTGAAATAACGTTTGAATACTCCTGTAAGTGACATTCCGATAAAAGCACTTGAACCGGCTCCGGTAAGTATGATATTCAGGTTCTCAAAATCCGTTGTATCGTTTACAAAGGATTGTAAGAGTTTTTTTTCATCTAAAACTTTTTTAAATATCGATTGCCACAATTCCGGCTGTCCCCAGATTTCTGTTTCGGTAAATGCGCCAAGCTTATTTAAAATATTCTTTTCTGGAAATTTTGTCATATTCATAAGGAAAAGATTAAATTCCTACTTTCGTTTGCTTTCGTTGCAAAGATATAATATTTTTTATCATTTCGATTAATCTTATTATTTTTTTTACCTTTTTATTTATTTCATAAAGTCTTTCAAAGACTTTAATTCTTACTTTTGTAGGTACAGAATAGCATTTTAAAGTAAGAAATAAATAATTATGTCTGATTTTTGTGATGGAAAAGCCAACTGGCTGCTTGTTATTGATATAAATTATAAATGTTGAAAGTGGATAAAAAACATAATACCGTCGAGCGAAGAGCAAAAATACTTCAGCTGCTGTCAGACAATAACAAGGTTTTTGTAAATGAACTGAGTAATGAATTTGGGGTAAGTGAAGTAACCATCCGCAATGACCTGGAGCAACTCGAAATCAAAAAGCTATTGATACGTGCCCGGGGAGGAGCCATGAGTGTTACCCACGTTGTAAGTTACGATCAGCATTTGGGCGAAAAGCACAAGCTGCACATGCCTGAAAAATCCCGCATTGGAAAAGCAGCAGCCCTCCTTATTAAAGACTCTGATACGGTAATTCTTGACTCGGGCACTACTACCCTTGAAATTGTTAAGAATCTTTTGCCTGAATTAAATAACGTCACTATTATTACGAATGCGCTGAATATTGCAAACCATCTGGTTTCAAGTCAAAATATTAACCTGATTATTCCCGGCGGGGTTTTACGGAAAAATTCACTTTCGCTAATCGGGCCGCTGGCTGAAAAAAGTTTCAAGAATTTCTTTGTCGACAAAGTTTTCCTGGGCGTGGATGGATTTGACGCGATGAATGGTATTTCGACACCCAACCTCGAAGAAGCTTACCTAAACCAGATAATGATTGAGGTTGCCCGCGAAGTGATTATTGTAACCGATTCATCAAAATTTCTGCGTAAAAGCCTCGCTTTTATTTGCAAGCTCGATCGCATCGATACAGTGATTACAGATTCAGGCATCAGCCAGGATGATAAAAAACGGCTTGAAGATGCCGGCATACAGGTAATTATAGCTTAGGATACTTTGTTCCGGGATGTTTTTTGATTTAAAGGTTTTGGCTTAGTCTCAGCCTTTTTCGGGATGTTGAGCTGCAGAATGCCGCTCTCATACTTTGCGGTTATCCTGCAGCTTGGATTGTGTGAAAAAGGAAGGATACAGCACACAATATTCAACCCTTTTTACGTACTGTCCCTCTTTATTATAATTTCATTCTGCAGCTCGTGAGCAGCAAGGCGCAAAGATTTAGGATGAATTAACAATACCGGAGAAAATCAGTTCTATAAAAAAACAGTATCTTTGTAAAATAAAAAAAGATCACATTAATTCATAACAATATGTCAGAAAAAGTATTACAAAAAGTAGCCCCCGGCGTTGTAACCGGCGATGGCGTTCAGGAAGTTTTCCGTATTGCAAAACAAAACAGTTTCGCACTTCCGGCAGTAAATGTTGTTGGTACCGATTCGATCAACGCGGTATTGCAGGCAGCCAAAGAAGTTAATTCACCTGTTATTATTCAATTTTCGAATGGCGGTGCCCATTTTTATGCAGGCAAATTCCTGAGTAACGATGGCGAAAAAGCCGCAATTGCCGGTGCCGTTTCAGGCGCAAAACATATACATGCCATGGCTGAAATGTATGGTGTGCCGGTGCTTATACATACCGACCATGCTGCAAAGAAACTTCTGCCCTGGATTGATGGTCTCCTTACCGCCGGCGAAAAACATTTTGCCGAAACAGGCAAACCTCTTTTCAGTTCACATATGATCGACCTTTCGGTTGAACCCCTTCACGATAACCTCGAAATCTGCAAACAATATCTTACGCGCATGAGCAAAATGGGGATGACACTGGAGATTGAACTTGGTGTTACAGGTGGTGAGGAAGATGGCATCGACCATTCAGATGTTGACAGCTCAAAATTATACACACAACCCGAGGATGTTGCTTATGCTTACGAAGAACTGATGAAAGTGAGCGACAAATTTACTATCGCAGCGTCATTCGGAAATGTGCATGGCGTTTACAAACCGGGCAATGTTAAATTGCAACCTATTATTCTTAACAATTCGCAGAAATATGTTGAGAAAAAATATAATCTCCCATCTCATCCGCTCAACTTTGTATTTCACGGAGGTTCCGGATCAACAAAAGAAGAAATTCGTGAAGCCATCTCCTATGGTGTTATTAAAATGAATATCGATACCGATACCCAGTGGGCTACATGGAAAGGGATTATGGATTTCTACAAGAAAAATGAAGGTTATCTTCAGAGCCAGATCGGCAATCCCGATGGTGATGATATGCCGAACAAGAAATATTACGATCCGCGCAAATGGCTTAACGAATCACAGAAAACACTTATTGCACGCGTTAAAGAAGCGTTCTCCGATCTGAATTGCATCGACAGGAATTAATCAGCCTCCGCGAATCACACCGGGTTTTCATTTAAAGCCTGCTTGCTGAAAATAAAAAAGCTCCGTAAAGGAGCTTTTTTATTTTCGTTGATATAGCATTAACGGGTTGATATCTGCATCGTATCAAACGGATTGATGCTGAGAACGGGGTATGGCGAATTGTTAACCATTTGCTGGGCATAAGGTCCGACAAGCAGATTAAAAGGACTGGTTTCCTGCTCGGTCATAATACTGATCAGGTTGGCCCTGATGCGCTTGGCATAATCGATGGTGCCCGTGGTAAGATTATCACAAATCAAAACATCACGATAATATTTAATCCCTTCTTCTTCCAGGTAACTGCATACCTGGTCGGTATACAGATCAACCCGTTTCTGAATGCTTTTATATTTGGATGCGTAAATGGAAAGCACATAAATTTCTCCTTCGAAGAGCTGGGCAAGGTATGCCGTAAAAGGAACTTTCTGTCTGGTATCGAGCGTACTATCCACAGGCATGAGGATTACCCTCATCTCTGTTTTCGGATCAACGCCCGCCCTCAGAGTAATAACAGGACAGGGAGACACGGAAATAAGTTTATTGGCATTGCTGCCGATCCAGAATTGTTCGAAACCGGATATGCCATGCGTGCCCATAATAATACAAAGGCTTTCCATTTCCTTTGCCTCATCAATTATTTCGCGGTAAACTTTTCCTTCGCGTATCACAAAATCAATAGTCGAATCCGGAAGGTCAGGGCTGTATTTTTCAACAAGTTTGCCGAATTGTTTCCTGATTTCATCAATTAACTCTGCAGACGTATCGGAATAAATAGTGGTTTTTGTAACACTCGGATTGTTTACCCAAATCATGTGAACATCAAGTGCTCCGCGCGAGGCGATCGAAACAGCATGCTCAAGTGCGTTTACTGAACAGTCGGAAAAATCGATTGCAGCAATAATATTGGCCATATACTAACGATATTACAGGTTTGATAGAAATTCGAGCAGGCTAAGATAAAGAGAACCGCAAGGCGAAACAAGTTCTTTTTATTATTTGATAAAAATAACGAAATTTTTGTACTCCAAGTATGTGGACATCTTTAATTTTTTACGGAAGGGGTAACACTGCTTTCAGTAAGCACTTCATTTTTGTATTCATGAGTACCTGAAATTTTCAGATTTGCCTGCTTAAATTTATGATCCATTCCTGGTTTTGCCTCATTTTGTTTACCGGATATTTTTTTCAAATTGCGGTTCCGGACATTCAATCCAACACCTTTATTGTCAGTGTTATTTATAAGCCGGATAAAACTAGGTTTAACCCCTTATCCGGATCTTCATTCAAAGAAATGCCACAAGTATTCTCAGGAAGATACAGATATACTCTTTTATGGCAATATTTTATCCTTTACGGGAAAGGAGTTCGGGAAATCAGCATTAATTTTTTTCTGGAAACCAACGGCCTCTGACATGATGCGAAAATCACCAACCCTGACACGGTAATATGGTTCATTATATGACAGGTACGTTTTAATTCCAGGATAAGCGGTCCCAAATTCCTCCATCATCTTTGTAGCCTTGTTTTTTGAATTACTGCCCGAATCGAAAAATATCTGAACCCTGTATCCATCGATTTCAGGATTGTTCAAACTCATTTTATGGTACTGATCGGCAAGCTGAGTTATTCTGGCATCCTGGATAATTTCAACAACTCCCGGAGCTGTGTCCAACTCCTGGGCCCGAGCTTCCATGCTGATGAAAACGAGTATAACCGAGACAATGAAAATGAATCTGTACATATTTTTTTTTAAAACTGCTTACAGTGAATTGGTGTCTTTGGGATGTATGCTTAATACAGGAACCGGTGAATGATTTATTAATTGCTGGGCCATAGGGCCTAAGAGGATTGAGCTGGCCTGGTCCTGGCTAACAGTCATAATAGCAATCAGGTCAGCATCCACCTTGCGGGCATGTTCAATAATATCGAAAGCTATATTTTTACTGTTAATACTGTCAACTATATAATTAACGCCATGCTCATCCAGGTGTTTTTTAACTTTTGCCACATTGGCATCCACTATTTTCTCCACCGATTTCAATCCACTCGAATTTATTGCCAGGATATTAATATCCGCACCTGTTGACTTGGCCAGGTCGGTAGCAAAAGCAACTTTTTGAAGTGTATGGGTCGTATGGTATATGGGTAGCAATATTTTTCGATAACCACGCTTAATTTCATAATTATATTTAACAGTAATAACCGGTGCACCTATACTGGATACTATCCGGAAAGCATCAGTGCCAATCCAGAATTCCTCAAACCCTGAAGTGCCATGAGTTCCAAGAATCAGCATACAGCAATCATTTTGCTTCACATAAGTGGCAAGCTCCTGGTATACACGCCCTTTACGGACTTTGGTGCCTAATTTCCCATGTAAAACCTTATCTTTATACTTTGCCAGCAGTTCATCAAAATTTCCTTTAGCTTCGTTACGGAGTTCTTTCGATTCGGCAGCAAATGCAATTTCATTACCGCTGATATTGTCAACCCAAATCATGTTGATATTTGCATGCGTGAGGTTGGCAAGCTCAATAGCATACTCAAGAGCATGGATTGAGCCTTTAGAAAAATCAATAGCAACAACTATGTCTTTCATGGCCACAGAGATATTAAAATTCCGTGCTAATGTATAAATAATTATAATAGGACCATACTCAAGAGCCCGATATTTCAAATAATCTTCAAAATAAAGTCAGGATAACAAGGGCTTCGTGGTCCGAATCATTTAATTGGCGCCTCATAGGATCCTTTTTTATAACTTTGCTGCATACTACACTTTAATTCCTATCTACTGAATGATGAACAAGAACCTTGATGCGACTCCGGAACATCTGACTCCTGCCGAAAAAGAAATTGAGCAAGTGCTGCGCCCGCTTGATTTCGGAAGTTTCGCCGGTCAGCCGGGAATTGTCGAAAACCTCAGGGTTTTTGTTGCCGCGGCTTCGCGCCGTGGCGAAGCGCTCGATCATGTGCTGCTTCATGGCCCGCCCGGACTGGGAAAGACTACCCTTTCGAATATTATTGCCAACGAAATGGGCGTTAACATCCGGGTAACCTCGGGACCAGTACTTGATAAACCCGGCGATTTAGCCGGACTGCTCACCAACCTCGAAACCAACGATGTGCTGTTTATTGATGAAATCCACCGACTGAGCCCCGTGGTGGAAGAATACCTCTACTCGGCCATGGAAGATTTCAAGATTGATATCATGATAGAATCGGGCCCAAATGCCCGTAGTGTGCAGATTACGCTGAACCCGTTTACATTAATTGGCGCCACCACCCGCTCAGGGTTGCTAACGGCTCCGCTTCGTTCGAGGTTTGGAATCAATTCGCGCCTGTCTTATTACGATTCCGAAACATTAAAGAAAATCATTATCCGGTCGGCCGGTATACTTCGTGTTCCGATTCATGATGATGCAGCCATTGAGATATCAAGACGCAGCCGGGGAACTCCCCGTATCGCCAACCTGCTGCTACGCCGCCTTCGCGACTTTGCAGAGATAAAAGGCAACGGGACTATCGATCTTGCCATTGCTCAATATGCACTTGCGGCTTTGCAGGTGGACAAAAACGGACTCGACGAAATGGATAACCGTATACTCAGTACAATTATCCAGAAATTTAAAGGCGGTCCTGTCGGGCTCACTACTATTTCAACCGCGGTGGGCGAAGATGCCGGCACGATTGAAGAAGTCTATGAGCCTTTCCTGATACAGGAAGGATATATGATGCGCACACCCCGGGGACGAGAAGTTACTGAGAAGGCATATAGTCATCTGGGGAAATTTAAAGGACCTGACGCGGGGAAGTTGTTCTAGAGGAGTGTGCTGAAGGAGTTGACGAGGAGAGAGGGAGATGGGGAGACACGGGGAAGGGGAGAAATGGAGAAGGGGGGGACAAGGAGAAGGTGAGACGTGGGGATAGTGAGACAAAAGGGGTTCAAATATTTTGATATTCATTTGCTGAACAATCTTTTCGTGTCCAAAAAATAAAAAACCAATTTCCAGTTCCCAAACTATGACTCAGAAAGAGCAACTCACAGCCTTTATCAAGCAGGAAGCTGCTTCGCTGGGATTTGCTGCCTGTGGAATTGCTCCATCCGCGATATTACAGCAGGACGAAGAACACCTGGATAAATGGCTGCAGAAAGGTTTTCATGCCGGGATGGATTATATGCAGAAACATAAGGACCTGCGT